>JASFUE010000121.1:0-9158 GCA_050050435.1 Burkholderiales bacterium
CGGATCGGATCGGGCAGACTTTGGCGGCGGGCTCTCGGATACCGGTTTTCACACCGGCCAGGTCTCGACCACGCCGGACTTTCTGGCCGATTCGATGTTCGTGAACCTGCCCGCGCCTGGTGTTGGTGGTGCCGAACCGGGTCAGTTCTCACTGATTTTGATGAACGATGCCATGTCCAAGTTCCTGAACCTGGAAATCACGGCACTGCAAGCCGACGGCAAGGGCAAGATCATCTCCAGTCCGCGCGTGATTACCGCGGACAATGTTGAAGCGACGATCGAACAGGGTACGGAAATTCCCTACCAGCAGGCTACCAGCAGTGGTGCGACCAGTGTGTCCTTCCGCAAGGCCACGCTCAGTCTCAAGGTCACGCCGCAGATCACGCCTGATGAAAACGTCATGATGAGATTGCACGTCACCAAGGACAGCGTTGGGCAGAACACTGCAGCCGGCCCGGCGATTGACACCAAGCAGGTGCAGACCGAAGTGCTCGTGGAAAATGGCGGAACAGTCGGCATTGGCGGAATTTACGAACACGAAGAAAACGATCAGACCAACCAGGTTCCGTTTCTCGGCGACATTCCGTTGCTTGGTTACCTGTTCAAGCAAAACCTCAAGACCAATAACAAGCGTGAACTGCTGATTTTTGTCACGCCAAGGCTGGTTTCGGAAAAAACGGCCATTCGCTGAACGCTCAACGCGTTAGCCGTGGCCCGCATCGCATCCGATGCGGGCCACGTTCGTTAGAATGCCGGAATGGCGAGTTACTTGCGCAGCCGTAGCGGCAGATCATCGGTCAATATTCCCGGAAATATCTTCCTTGTTGGAATGATGGGCGCGGGCAAGACCTCCGTTGGCCGGGTGCTGGCCAAACGGCTGGGAAAGACCTTCTACGATTCCGACCACGTTATCGAGGAACGAACGGGTGTGCGAATTCCCGTTATATTCGATATTGAGGGAGAAGAGGGTTTTCGCACTCGTGAGCAGGCGGTGATCGCTGAGTTGACGGGGCTTCAGGATATCGTGCTTGCTACCGGTGGCGGCGCGGTGCTGAATGCGGAAAATCGGCGTTTGCTGCGAGAGCGAGGAACCGTTATCTACCTTAGGGCAGCCGTGCGCGAGTTGCTCAATCGTACCCGACACGACAAGAATCGCCCGCTGCTGCAAACTTCCGACCCGCAGGCACGGCTCAATTCCCTGTTCGAGCAGCGCGATCCGTTGTACAAGGCGGTAGCTCACATTGTCATCGAAACGGGCGCCCCCAGTTTGCACTCACTGGTCAACCGGCTCGAAGCGCAACTGCTGGCCCATCGGGCGCAAGCGGCCAATCCGGCGCAATGAGTCGTAATCGAAAAGTGGCAATCGAAAACTGGCAATAGAAGTGGTAACCGGCAAGTGACAACTGAAGTGATACAAACCCGAACGCTCACGGTCGACCTGGACGCCAGAAGCTATCCGATCGTAATCGGCACGGGACTTCTGGACGATAGCAAACTCATCGCGGATCATCTGGCGAGCAACAGGGTTGTGGTCGTCACCAATGAGACGGTGGCGCCTTTGTTTCTGGGTCGCTTGCAGGCAAGCTTTGCCAAGGCGCGGATCGATGTGCTGGCAATCACGCTGCCTGATGGCGAGCGCTACAAGACATGGCAGACGTTAAACAGCATTTTCGATCAGATGCTGGCTGCCCGGTGCGACCGGACTACGACTATCGTTGCCCTCGGCGGTGGTGTGGTTGGTGACGTTGCCGGATTTGCCGCGGCGACCTATCAGCGCGGCATACCCTTTATCCAGATACCCACTACCTTATTGGCGCAGGTTGATTCGTCGGTGGGAGGCAAGACAGCGATCAATCATCCGATGGGCAAGAACATGATCGGCGCGTTCTACCAGCCGCGCCTGGTCCTCGCCGATATCGAAACGCTTGAAGCGCTGCCGCAGCGCGAGCTTTCGGCCGGCCTGGCGGAAGTCATCAAGTATGGTGCGATCATGCATGGCGATTTCTTTGGCTGGCTCGAAGAAAACATGGACCGGTTGATGGCGCGCGATCCGGGGGCACTGATTCACGCCGTAGAAGTATCGTGCCGTTGCAAGGCGGAAATTGTCGCTGCTGACGAACGCGAGGGCGGGACACGAGCGTTACTCAATTTCGGCCACACTTTCGGTCACGCCATCGAGACCGGACTCGGATACGGAACCTGGTTGCACGGAGAAGCAGTCGCCGCAGGCATGTTACTGGCGGCAAGACTGTCGGCGCGACAGCGTGAAATCAGTGAGGATGACGTGAAGCGGCTGGAGCGGCTGCTCGAACGCGCCGGATTGCCGACCAGCGCCCCCGCGCTTGGGGCGAAGCGCTATCTCGAACTGATGGGCCATGACAAGAAAGTGCACAAAGGTAAGCTCAGGCTGGTGTTGCTCAGGTCTATCGGCGAAGCGTACCTGAGCGCGGACTTTTCCGATGCCGGGCTGAAAAAGCTACTCGAAGGTATTTCCGACAATGGCTGAACTCGCGCCGTACGCGGCCCGTCCCGAAACTTCGCGCGGACGCCGGGTTTCCGAGACGGCCCCGACCGGGCGAAGCGAGTACCAGCGAGACCGCGACCGGATCGTACATTCCACGGCATTTCGCCGCCTTGAGTACAAGACGCAGGTCTTTGTCAATCACGAGGGAGATCTGTTTCGAACGCGACTGACACACAGCATCGAAGTGGCCCAGATTGCCAGGTCGATCGCGCGCAATCTATTGCTCAATGAAGACCTGGTTGAAAGTATCGCGCTGGCGCATGACCTTGGGCATACGCCTTTCGGTCACAGTGGGCAGGATGCGCTGAATGAATGCATGCGCGAGTTTGGCGGCTTCGAGCATAATTTGCAGTCGCTGCGCGTTGTCGATTTTCTGGAGCAGCGCTATGGCGCATTTGACGGCCTGAATCTGTGTTTCGAAACCCGCGAAGGGATTCTCAAACACTGCTCACGTACCAATGCGCGCAAGCTCGGTGAAGTGGGAGAACGGTTTCTGCGTGGCCAGCAACCATCCCTCGAGGCGCAACTGGCGAACTTTGCTGACGAAATCGCCTATAACAATCACGACGTCGATGATGGCCTTCGATCCGGATTGATCACGCTCGAGGATCTTGCCGAGGTACCGGTGTTCGCGGGCCACCTCGAACAGGTGCGCGGGGAATTTCCCGAGTTGCAGGACAGACGTCTGATTCACGAGACAGTGCGGCGGATGATCAACCGGTTCGTCACCGACCTCACGGACGAGAGTAGCAGACGTATTGCAGAATACCAGCCGGCTGATATTGATGCCGTTCGCGCAGGGCCCGCGCTGATCTCTTTCAGTCCGCAAGTCAAGGAACTGCAGCATCAGCTGCAGTCTTTTCTGAGAGCGCGCCTGTACCGGCATTACCGGGTTCAGCGTATGGCCAACAAGGCCAGGCGGATTGTGCGCGAGCTGTTTTCCGCTTTTCTAGAAGACCCGTCGTTACTGCCGCCACAATACCAGCAACGTGCCGCGGATGATGCGCCGAGGGCCATTGCCGATTACGTTGCTGGCATGACCGATCGCTACGCCATCCGGGAGCATCGGCGCATGTTTGCCATCGATATTTCCTGAGCGGCGGGTAGCCCTTCCCGCCTTTATTGATTAACGACGGCTGATCACGGTACCATTCACGGCTTTGCGGCGAATCCGGCTCAGGGCCGGATTTGGCGTCTCTGGGGCCTGGCCCCCGGCTTGACCCGAGTGGAATGGCGGAAAACTATACGAAGAGGCGAAAACGTGGCTCATCCGACTGTGCCTGCAATCCAGGGGCTTTACAACCCGTCCAACGAACATGACGCCTGTGGTGTCGGTTTTATTGCGCATATCAAAGGCGAGAAAACTCATGCCATCGTCGAGCACGGGCTGCAAATACTCGACAACCTGACACATCGCGGCGCGACCGGTTATGACCCCCTGCTGGGTGATGGCGCGGGAATATTGCTACAGATTCCGGACGCATTTTTGCGCCGCGAATGTGAAAAGTCTGGCGTATCGCTACCCGCTCCCGGCGACTACGGAGTCGGTATGGTGTTCCTTCCGCAGGACCCGTCGGCTTGCGCCGGTGTCCAGGCGCTGATTGCGAAATACGTTGAAGTCGAAGGGCAGACATTGCTGGGCTGGCGCGATGTCCCGGTTGACAATGGGGGTTTGAGCGAGGCCACGATCGAGGTCGAGCCGGTCATACGGCAGGTCTTCATCGGCCGCGGTGAAAATTGCGTGGATGTCGATGCCTTCGAACGCAAGCTTTTCGTCATCCGCAAGCAGGTCGAACATGCCGTGAAAGCGTCGGATTTTACGGACGGCGAGCAGTTCTATGTGCCCTCCATGTCGGCACGTACCATCGTTTACAAGGGCATGCTGCTGGCCAAGCAGGTGGGCGAGTATTACCTTGATCTGGCTGACAGCGAACTGGTTTCATGTCTGGCGCTGGTACATCAACGCTTCTCTACCAATACGTTCCCGAGCTGGGATCTGGCCCATCCGTTCCGGATGATTGGCCACAACGGGGAAATCAATACTCTGCGTGGCAATCTGAACTGGATGCATGCGCGTCACCAGGCGCTTTCATCGAAGTTGTTCGGAGACGATCTGGAAAAAATCTGGCCGCTTATTGACGAAGGCCAGTCCGATTCAGCCTGCTTTGACAACGCGCTTGAATTGCTCGTGCTTGGCGGCTATTCGCCGGCGCACGCGATGATGCTGCTGATTCCTGAGGCATGGGCCGGCAACCCGCTAATGGATGAGAAGCGCCGTGCCTTCTATGAATACTATGCGCCTGTCATGGAACCCTGGGACGGCCCAGCAGCGGTGGCATTTACCGATGGCCGGCAAATTGGCGCGACACTCGATCGCAATGGATTGCGTCCGGCGCGTTATGTTGTGACCAAGGACGACCTGGTCATCATGGCTTCCGAGGTCGGAGTGCTGCCGGTGGCCGAGGAAAATATCGCCCAGAAATGGCGCTTGCAGCCCGGCAAGATGCTGCTCATCGATACCGAGCAAAAGCGCATTATCGACGACGTCGAGATCAAGGAAACGCTGTCGTCTTCGGATGACTTCGCCGATTACATCGAGCGTTCGCGCATCAAGCTCGCCGAGCTCAAGGCGGTCGATTTTCAGCAACAACGCAATGAAAAGCTGCTCGATTTGCAGCAGGCATTTAGCTACAGTCAGGAGGACATCAAGTTCATTCTGGCGCCGATGGCCCGGCAATCCCAGGAAGCGGTGGGCTCCATGGGTAACGATGCACCGCTGGCAGTCCTGTCTGGAAAGAACAAGCCGATCTACAACTACTTCAAGCAGTTGTTTGCCCAGGTGACGAATCCGGCTATCGACCCGATCCGGGAAGAACTGGTGATGTCACTGGTCTCGTTCGTGGGCCCGAAACCCAACCTGCTCGGGTCGCACGAACCGTCCATCAGCGACTGCCTCGAAGTGGCACAGCCGGTTCTCAACCACGACGATTTTGCGCGGCTGGTAAAGATCCAGGACCTCAGTGATGGCAAGTTCGAGAGTCGGGTCCTCGATATTACCTACCCGATGAACGAAGGTGCGCAGGGCATGAAGCCCGCCATGAACGCATTGTGCGAAGCTGCGCAGGCTGCGGTTGAGCAGGGCGTGAACATCCTGATTCTTTCCGACGCTGCAGTCAGTGCTTCGCGCGTCGCGATACCTGCGTTGCTGGCGACGGCTGGCGTGCATCATCATCTGGTGCGGGAGGGATTGCGTACCAACACCGGTCTTGTCATCAGTACCGGATCGGCCCGGGAAGTCCACCACTTTGCTCTGCTCGCCGGCTACGGCGCCGAAGCGATTCATCCCTGGCTGGCCATCGACACCCTGAGCGACATCGCGCCCGGGCTTGATCTCGAGCCCTCCGAGGCGATCAGGCACTTCACCAAGGCTGTTGGCAAAGGGCTCTACAAGGTGATGTCGAAGATGGGCATTTCTACCTACCAGTCCTACTGTGGTGCGCAGATTTTCGAAGCTGTCGGCCTGAACACCGCGTTTGTCGAGCAGTATTTCACCGGGACGGCCAGCAATGTCGAAGGCGTTGGCATCGACGAGATCGCAAATGAAGCGGTCGCCGAGCACAAACGCGCGTTCAGTGAAAAGGATCCTGTACTGGCCAACGCCCTGGATGCCGGCGGTGAGTATGCCTATCGGATCCGTGGTGAGGCGCATATGTGGAATCCGGAATCGATCGCCAAGCTGCAGCACGCCACGCGCGCCAACCATTACGAGACCTACAAGGAATATGCACGCCTGATCAACGACCAGAGCCGTCGCCACATGACTTTACGAGGCCTGTTCGAGATCCTGCCTGCTGCCAAACCGGTGCCAATCGAAGAGGTCGAGCCGTGGACTGAAATCGTCAAGCGATTTGCAACCGGGGCAATGTCGCTTGGTTCGATTTCGACCGAGGCTCACAGTACGCTGGCCATCGCCATGAATCGCATCGGGGGCAAGTCCAACACGGGTGAGGGTGGCGAGGACCCGTTGCGTTTCGTGCCGGTTGATTCCGATAGCAGCACTCGCCAGACTCTTGGGGACGTCGTCGTTACCGATGTCGAGCTGAAAAAAGGCGATTCCATGCGCTCGCGCATCAAGCAGGTTGCGTCAGGGCGCTTTGGTGTCACGGCAGAGTATCTCGCCAGCGCAGACCAGATCCAGATCAAGGTCGCTCAGGGCGCCAAGCCAGGTGAAGGCGGGCAGTTGCCGGGTCACAAAGTCTCGGAATACATCGCCAGGTTGCGCTTCTCGGTACCGGGCGTTGGTCTTATTTCGCCTCCGCCGCATCACGACATCTATTCCATCGAGGACCTCGCACAGCTGATCCACGATTTGAAGAATGCCAATCCGAGGGCATCCATCAGCGTCAAGCTGGTTTCAGAAATTGGTGTCGGTACCGTTGCCGCGGGCGTATCCAAAGCCAAGTCCGACCACGTGACCATTGCCGGGCACGACGGTGGCACCGGTGCTTCGCCACTGTCCTCAATCAAGCACGCCGGCACACCATGGGAACTGGGCCTGTCAGAAACGCAGCAAACCCTGGTTCTGAACCGGTTGCGCGGCCGTATCACGGTGCAGGTCGATGGCCAGATGAAAACCGGTCGCGATGTGCTAATCGGAGCCTTGCTGGGTGCTGACGAATTCGGCTTTGCGACGGCGCCGCTGGTGGTGGAAGGCTGCATCATGATGCGCAAATGCCATCTCAATACCTGCCCGGTCGGCATTGCAACGCAGGATCCGGTGTTGCGCAAGAAGTTTTCCGGTAAACCCGAGCATGTCATCAATTTCTTCCACTTCGTTGCCGAAGAGGTGCGTGAGTTGATGGCTGAAATGGGCGTTCGAAAGCTGGACGAAATTGTCGGCCGCTCGGACCTGCTGGAGATGCGCAAGGGTATCGAGCACTACAAAGCCAGGGGGCTGGACTTCAGCCGCATTTTCTATCGTCCGGACATGCCGGCCGAGGTTGCCCGGTTCAACTGCGAAACGCAGGACCATGGCTTGGACAAGGCGCTCGATAACAAGCTCATCGAGGCTGCCGCCCCGGCGCTGGAAAATCAGAAAAGCGTTGTTGTCGAAACCGAAGTTCGTAACATCAACCGCAGTGTTGGCGGCATGCTGTCGAGCGAGGTTGCACGGCGTTATGGGCACGACGGCCTGCCTGAAGACACCATTCGTGTGAACATGCGGGGTACCGGCGGGCAGAGTTTCGGCGTGTTCCTGGCTCGCGGTATCACTTTCGATCTTGAAGGCGACGCCAACGATTATGTTGGCAAGGGGCTGTCCGGCGGGCGTGTCATTGTCCGGCCGCCCAAGGCGTTTGGCGGTGTGCCCAGCGAAAACATTATCGTCGGCAATACCGTGCTATACGGCGCTGTCGAAGGCCAGGCTTTCTTCTCCGGTGTCGGCGGCGAGCGATTCGCAGTGCGAAATTCCGGCGCGACCGCGGTGATCGAGGGTGTTGGCGATCACGGTTGCGAATACATGACTGGTGGTACCGTCGTCATTCTCGGCGAGACCGGAAGGAATTTCGCGGCTGGCATGAGTGGTGGCATCGCCTATGTCTACGACGAATCGGGAATGTTTGCCAAACGATGCAACGCCGCGATGGTCAAGCTTGAAAAGGTGTTGCCAGCCTCTGAGCAGCCCGACACCGAACCGTGGCATACCAATACCGCTGACGAGACCCTGCTCAAGGGCCTGATTGAGGCGCACTTGGGCTACACCGGCAGTGAGGTGGCCCGCCGGATACTGGATGACTGGGATAACGCCCGTGACAAGTTCGTGAAAGTATTCCCGGATGAGTACCGTCGGGCGCTGGGTGAACTGGCGGCCAAACAACAAGAACAGCTGGAGGCGGCCTGATATGGGTAAACCAACCGGATTCCTGGAAATCGACAGGGTAAACGAAGCATCGCGCTCGGTTGACGAGCGCATCCGTAACTACAGGGAATTTGTTATTCATCAAGCGGATGATGAAGCCGGCCGACAGGGTGCACGCTGCATGGACTGTGGCATCCCGTTTTGCCAGACCGGCTGCCCGGTCAACAACATCATTCCTGACTGGAACGACCTCGTTTATCGCCAGCAGTGGGCAGCGGCGCTGGCAACCCTGCATTCGACAAACAATTTTCCGGAGTTTACCGGGCGCGTCTGTCCTGCGCCTTGTGAAGCGGCCTGCACGCTGAACATCAATGATGATGCGGTCACCATCAAGGCGATCGAACATGCCATTGCCGACAAAGGCTGGGAGCAGGGCTGGATCAAGGCGCAGCCGCCGACGACAAAAACCGGCAAGACAGTCGCCGTTGTCGGCTCCGGGCCGGCAGGCCTGGCGTGTGCGCAACAGCTTGCCCGTGCTGGCCACGACGTGGTGGTTTTCGAGAAGAACGACCGGGTCGGCGGCCTGCTGCGCTATGGCATCCCCGATTTCAAGATGGAGAAAAGCCATATCGACCGGCGCATCGAACAAATGCAACACGAGGGCGTCGAGTTCCGCACCGGCGTTTGCGTCGGCTCCCTGCCGAAGGATCTGCCGGGCGTGAACAATCTGGCGACCCGGTTCGTCTCGCACCAGGAACTGCTTGACGAGTTTGACGC
>JASFUE010000122.1:0-9084 GCA_050050435.1 Burkholderiales bacterium
GTATTCGCTGCGGCCAATACCGCCCGCTTGCATGATGCAGCTATTGTGCATGTGGCCGATTCGCAGGATGTTGCAGCGCCGATCCAGGTGATCAACGTCACGACTGGCCGCGAGATCAGCACCACTCCGCGATTGCTGGTGTTGGCCGAAAAGAATTCACGTTGCTGCATCGTCGAGGACCATGTTGCTATCGGCGGCGCGGCTTATTTCAGCAACTCGGTTTGTGAAATCGCCATTGCGACCAACGCGGAAGTGCAACACATTAAATTGCAGCGGGAAGCCGATACGGCATTTCATATCGGCAATACCTCGGTGCTGATGCAGGCCGATTCGCGCTATCGCAACTGGTCAGTCAGTATTGGCGGCAGAATTTCCCGGCACAATCTCAACGTCAGCCAGAAAGGCACAGGCATTGATTGCCGGATGCACGGGCTGGCGATGATTACCGGGCGGCAACTGGCGGACACCCATTCCTTCGTCGATCACGCGTTCCCTCATGGCACCAGCGAGCAAATTCACAAGATCATTGCCGGTGGCACGTCGCATGCCGTGTTCAATGGCAAGATCGTCGTTCGCGAAGGGGCACAGCAGACCAACTCGTCACAGCAGAACCGCAACCTGTTGTTGAGCCCGCGGGCGACGGTGGACACCAAGCCGCAACTTGAGATTTTTGCTGACGACGTCAAGTGCGCGCATGGCGCAACGGTCGGACAGATGGATGCCGATGAAGTTTTCTATCTGATGAGTCGCGGACTGTCCGAGACCGCCGCACGTAATCTGCTGACGTACGCATTCGCGAAAGAGGTGGTGGAGCATATTCCGGTGGCTTCACTGGTTTCGGTCCTCGAGAGCCATATTCTCGAAAAAACGCGCGGCAAGGAGGCATGATGGGCGCGATCCCGGCAGTGAATACACAGGGTGCAGGCATTGAGCTGGATGTGGCGCGCGTGCGGGCGGATTTTCCGATCCTCGGTATCAAGGTCAATGACAAACCGCTGGCGTATCTGGATAGCGGTGCCAGCGCGCAAATGCCGCAACAGGTGATTGACCGGATCAACCGTTACCACAGCTCGGAGCACGCGAACATCCATCGCGGCGTGCATTATCTGTCCGAGAAGGCGACCGAAGCCTATGAGGCTGCCCGGGGAAAGGTCAGGGGATTCATCAACGCCAGTGAAGATCGCGAGGTAATCTTCACCCGCGGAACCACCAATGCCATCAATACCGTAGCCCATGGTTATGGCCGGCGGTTCGTTGGCGAGGGTGACGAGATCGTTATTTCGCACATGGAGCACCATTCCAATATCGTGCCCTGGCAGATGCTGTGCGAGGAGAAGGGCGCCAGGCTGAAAGTGATCCCCATCGATGATTCTGGTCAGCTCGTGATGGAGGAGTATCGCAAACTGCTCGGCCCGCGTACCAGGCTGGTGGCGGTCACCCACGTCTCGAACGTACTCGGCACGATCAACCCGGTGAAGGAAATGATTTCGCTGGCGCATGAACGGGATATACCGGTGCTTATCGATGGTGCGCAGGGCGCGCCGCACATGAAAGTCGACGTGCGTGATCTCGATTGCGATTTCTATGCATTCTCCGGTCACAAGATGTGCGGTCCGACCGGGATCGGCATCCTTTACGGCAAAGCCGATTGGCTGGAGAAAATGCAGCCCTACGAAGGCGGTGGCGACATGATCCTGTCGGTGACACTGGAAAAGACCACCTACAACACGATTCCGTACAAATTCGAGGCAGGCACGCCGCCGATTGCCGCCGCAATCGCGCTCGGCACCGCGGTGGATTATCTGAGCTCGATTGGCATGGACGCCATCGCGGCGTATGAGCACAGCCTGACCGTTTATGGAACCGAAGCGCTTTCCTCGATCAAGGGCGTGCGCATTTACGGCAATGCGCCGTACAAGGCGGGTGTGTTGTCGTTCAATATCGAAGGCGTTCATGCGCATGACGTCGGAACCATCCTGAACGACGAGGGTGTCGCGGTGCGAACCGGTCATCATTGCGCACAACCGGTAATGAAGCGATTCGGGGTACCGGCGACGGCACGGGCGTCATTTTATTTGTACAACACGACTGAAGAGATCGACCAACTGGTCACGGGCATTCGCCGCGTGCAGCAGATCTTCGGTTGACGTTATTGCGAACTGAATTGATTTTGAAGCGTTGTAGCAGTCCGGGTAGCAGAGCATGAGTTCGAACCAGCTTTACCAGGAGGTGATCCTCGATCACAACAGAAAACCCAGAAACTGGGGACATCTGGATGCGCCCAGTCACAAGGCCGAAGGGTTGAACCCGCTGTGCGGTGATCATATCTGGGTAATGCTCAACGTGGACGATGACCATGTGAAGGAAATCGCCTTCGAGGGTGAGAGTTGCGCCATATGCAAGGCGTCGGCCTCGATGATGACGGCCAAGGTCAAGGGCAAGAGTATTAGTGAAGCCGAAGAATTGGTCGACGAATTTCGCGGGATGACCACCGGTTCGCTGGATTTGTCAAAGCCGAATCATCTTGGCCATCTGAAAGTCTTCGAAGGCGTCAAGGACCTGCCGGCCCGGGTCAAGTGCGCCATCCTGCCGTGGCATACCTTGCACGCCGCATTGCATGCCGAATCGAGCGCGTCCACGGAAGGGGATGCGGATCCGGTTCCCGGTTCGGGAATGACTGCGTCGTAGCGACGCCGTGCCGCTGAAACAGACTGAGTAGAGTAATGCCGAAAATAGCCGATCTGGAAACCACACCGAATCCGAATGCACGAAAGTTCATTCTCAAGGAGCCGTTGACCTACGGCGTTGCCCGGTCGTTCGAGAATGCCGAGGAAGCCGCTGGTGACGAACTCGGTTCACGGCTGTTTGAAATCGAACACGTGACCAGCGTGTTCTACGTTGATAACTGGGTGACGGTGACGCAGGATGGCGGCGCCGACTGGCAGGATTTGTTGCGACAGGTTGCAGTGCCGATTCGGGAAGCGCCGGCAGCCGAAGACCAGTCGGAGGAGTACGCACAGGCTGCCGCCTGGCTGACGCAGGACGATTCGAAACTCTCGGAAACGGATCGCGCCAAACTGGTCCAGATCAACGAACTGCTGGACGAACGTGTGCGCCCCTATCTGCAAGGAGACGGTGGTGACCTGTATGTGGTCGGTCTCGAGGACAATGTTCTGCAAGTTCATTACCAGGGCGCGTGCGGCAGTTGCCCCAGCTCCATATCCGGCACGCTCGCAGGCATCACCGGCCTGGTTCGCCAGATCGACCCGGAACTCGACGTGATCGCAGTTTAGTCCTTAACGGTGCCGCTTCTGATGTTGTCCGTTTGGGGAAAGATCAAACGCCTTTTATCCATGCCAGGGCGTGCATTTGCATGAGTGACTGGGTGGAAGTCGCGGATGCCTCGGCAATTGCGCCGGGACAGTGGGAGCAAGTCGATCTCGATGGAACACTGGTTGCGGTGTTCAACGTCGATGGCGAGTTCCATGCGATCGAGGACATCTGCACGCACGACGGCGCCGTGCTCAGCGGCTGTCCGCTCGAAGGCGACGAAGTTGTTTGCCCGCGTCATGGCGCACGCTTCTCGGTCAAGACCGGCGAAGTGCTTGCGCCGCCGGCATGGGAGCCGGTGGCGACGTTTCCCTGCAAGATTGAAAACGGCAAGGTGCTGCTGCGCGACGAGCGCTGGGACTGAGCGGCGCTAGTTGTTGGCGCCGGATCTGCGTCGGTCCGAAGAGATGGATTTTCTGCGCGACGGCAACTTGCGTTTTTCCTCGAACGCCTTTTCCTCGAACATCCTGCCGGAGGCGAGCGCAGTCTGCTTTGCCTCGATCAGGCCTTCCCTGACCAGTTCTTCATACATGCAAACGCGGTTTCGCCCATGCTGCTTGGCGTAGTACAAGGCCTGATCGGCCTGGTCGATGACAGTGGCCGCTGCAGTCTCGCCACTGATGCGAGCCGAGCCGGCGCTGACGGTCACGTGACCGACGTGCGGGAACCAGTGATCCTCGACTTTTGCGCGAAAACGCTCCAGCACGACTTTGCAATGATGCAAAGTGGTATCAGTGAGTACAGCCACGAACTCCTCGCCACCGTAGCGAACCAGCAAGTCTGTTGACCGAAAGCTCTGCTTCATCAAGCCACTGAACAAAAACAGCACCTCGTCACCGTACAGGTGACCGTAAACATCATTGATTTCCTTGAACCGGTCCAGGTCCATCAGCGCGAGGTGTACGCTGACCGGGTCCAGGCACCGGCGGCGCGGGCTGGCCAGGTTCGACGTCAATTCGAGTAGCTGCCGGTCCAGCATGCGCCGGTTGTACAACCCGGTCAGTGTGTCACGTTCTGATACCTGCACCAGTGACAGGACATTGCCATAGGTGCGAATCAATTCGATCAGTTCGTCCAGTTTGGCGTGCGAGTCTGACGTGCTACTGGCGACGATGACCATCGCGGTCGTGTCATTTACGAGCATGGGAATGAGCGTGATCAGTTCCTCGCCGGAAATTCTCGTTACCGGTTCGCGATCGGAGAGGCAGGCATCCACGTCCACCACGTCAGCCAGCGTTTCGATGGCGACATCGGACTCGACCGGGGAAAGGCGGCTCCCCCTGGTCTCGAACAGATGTGTGTTCAGCCCCTCGAAATGCTTTCGTATTGCCGCGAGCAGATGACTCGATGTTCGATCCGGATCGGCGCCGGCAAATTTCGAAATTTCAGCGAGTAGGGCGGCGCTGCGCGAACGTCTACGTTGCCGCACCATGATTCAGCGCTGGAGAGATTAAGTTCATGCTCGTTGTTATGGCAGCTTGTAATTATGTTGACCAGTACGCAAGCGCGGGTTTCGTGCCGCCTGATGTCATGCTGCTTTATTTCAACTTGGTTTCGTATCCTGCTTGCTGACATTCACTTTGCCATGTTTGTGAGCGTGCTGCCAGCGTCTTGCATTCGTTTCGACGCACTCTTCAAAAAAATTTGTTAGTGGATGCATCGGACTGCGAAGCGTTCGCAATGCCGGTTTTGGCGGGCGAAACCTTGTTACCGGTTTTGTAATGTTCATACCATCGCTTTCAACAGCGAGCGAATCGCCGCACTGCGCGCTTGCAGATTTTCGGTCTGAACATTTACGCGTAATCGTTCGGGTCCGGCAAAGCGGGTGTCCTTGCGATCTTGTACCAGTTCGATGAGTTTTCCGGGGTCGACCGGTGCATCGGGGGCAAACTGGATAGTGATGGTTTCGGCGCTCGCATCGATTCGGGTAATGCCCAGCGGTTTGGCGGCGATGCGCAAACGGTGGTTCTCGACCAGTGCGTTGACTGGCTCGGGCATGGCGCCAAAGCGGTCGATAATTTCTTCCTGCATGGCTTGCAGGTCTTCTCCGGTTTCGCTGTTGGCCAGGCGTTTGTAGATAACGAGGCGCTGGTGCACATTGGCGCAATAGGTTTCGGGCAATAGCGCGGGGACGTGCAGATTGATCTCGGTGCCGGATGCAGCCTGGATGTCGAGGTTCGGTTCCTTGCCGGCCTTGAGCGACTTAACAGCCCGGTTGAGCATGTCGACGTAGAGCTGGAATCCGACTTCCTGCATCTCGCCGCTCTGCGATTCGCCCAGGACTTCGCCGGCGCCGCGAATCTCCAGATCGTGCATGGCGAGAAAAAATCCCGATCCCAGTTCATCCATCATCTGAATGGCTTCGAGCCGTTTTTTGGCCTGACCCCGGAGCGCTTCTTCGTCCGGCGTCAGCAGATAGGCATAGGCCTGGTGATGTGAACGTCCGACCCGGCCGCGCAACTGGTGCAACTGCGCCAGCCCGAACTTGTCGGCGCGGTTGATGATGATGGTGTTGGCCGTGGGAATGTCGATGCCGGTCTCGATGATGGTGGTGCACAAGAGCATGTTGAACCGCGCCTGGTAGAAGTCGCGCATCGCCAGCTCGAGGTCACGTTCGTGCATCTGCCCGTGGGCAATGCGAATCCGCGCCTCGGGCAGCAGGGCAGTAAGCTTGTCGTGCATTCTGTCGATGGAGTTGACTTCGTTGTGCAGAAAATAGATCTGCCCGCCACGTTTGAGCTCGCGTAGTGCCGCTTCGCGCACCAGCCCGTCACTGAATGGAGAAACGAAGGTCTTGATGGCGAGCCGCTTTTGCGGCGCGGTGGCAATGACCGAAAAATCCCTTAGCCCTTCCATTGCCATTGCCAGCGTGCGCGGAATCGGTGTCGCCGTGAGTGTGAGCACGTCGACCTCGGCCCGTAATGCCTTGAGCCGTTCTTTCTGGCGTACGCCAAATCGGTGTTCCTCGTCGATGATCACCAGCCCGAGGTTCTTGAACTTTACGTCGCGACTGAGCAGCTTGTGGGTGCCGATCACGATATCGATGCTGCCCTCAGCGAGCCCCGCCAGCGCGGAAGACGTTTCCTTGCCGGTACGAAAGCGCGACAGCTCGGCAATCTTTACCGGGTAGTCGGCAAAGCGGTCGGAGAAGGTCTGGAAGTGCTGCTCCGCCAGCAAGGTGGTGGGCACCAGCACGGCGACCTGGCGATTGTCGGCGACGGCGACGAAAGCGGCGCGCAAGGCGACTTCGGTCTTGCCGAAACCGACGTCCCCGCAAACCAGCCGATCCATCGGCCGGTTTGATTTCAAGTCGTTGATAGTGGCCTCGATCGCTGTTGCCTGGTCGGCTGTTTCCTCGAATGGAAAACCATCGCTGAATGCGGCGTAGTCGTGCTCGCTCAGGCCAAACGCATGGCCTTTGCGTGAAGCGCGCAAGGCGTAGAGGCTGAGCAACTCGGCCGCGGTATCGCGAACCTGTGCGGCCGCGCGTTTTTTGGCTTTTTCCCACTGGCCGCTGCCGAGTTTGTGCAAAGGCGCGAGTTCCGGTGGGCCGCCACTGTAGCGGCTGATGACTTCGAGCTGCGATACCGGGACATAGAGTTTGTCGCCACCGTCATATTCCAATGTCAGGAACTCGGTCGGGCCTTCGCCAAGATCCATTGTCATCAGGCCGGTATAGCGCGCAACGCCATGCTGGATATGTACGACCGGGTCGCCTTCGCGGACTTCGGACAGGTCGCGCAGCATGTTCTCGGTGGATACACGCCGCTCGCGCGCGGACCGTGTGCGCACTTGTGCCGGAAACAATTCGTTCTCGGTGACCAGGGCAACGGATTTGCCGGTGTCGATGAAGCCGGCGTGAACCGGGCCGACCGTGATGACGAGTTCATCATCGGCTTGTTCGAATGCCTGCCAGTCGTCGACGACTTGCGGGCGCAAGCCGTACTCGCGAAACAGGCCGAGCAGGGTTTCGCGCCGGCCCAGGCTGTCGGCGATGACGAGAACGCGGCCCGGATGCGCGTCGATCAATGACTTGAGGGCAGTCAGCGGATCATCGGCGCGGCGGTTCACCGCGACATCAGGAAGCGGTTTGCCCGAATCGCCTGCCGCCTCGTCCTGCGCAATCAGTTCGAGTCGCGGGAATGGTTTGATCTGGCCGAACAGCTCGTCCTCTCGCAAAAACAGGCGACCAGGTGGCAACAACGGCCGGTCCGGATCGCCTCTGAGCAGGCGGTATCGTGACTGGGTCTGTTCGTGGAAGCTTTGCAGGGCAGCGGCGACATCGCCATGCAGGCAGATCCAGCTTTGTTCGGGCAGGTAGTCAACGAGGGTTGCCGTTTCGTCGAAAAACAGTGGCAGGTAGTACTCGATACCCGCGGGCAGGCCGCCCCGGGAGACGTCCTTGTAAATACGGCTGCGGGTGGGATCGCCCTCGACGCTTTCGCGAAAGCGGGTGCGAAAGATCTTGCGTGCTTCGTCGTCGGTAGGGAATTCGCGCGCCGGCAGCAGGCGGATTTCCGACACCTTGTATATGCTGCGCTGGGTATCCACATCAAAGGTGCGGATGGTGTCGATGTCGTCATCGAACAGGTCGATGCGGTAGGGCACGACACTGCCCATAGGGAAAACATCGATCACCCCGCCGCGGATGCTGTACTCGCCCGGCGAGACGACCTGGCTGACATGCGAATAGCTCGCCAGTGTAAGTTGTGCGCGGAAGCGTTCGATGTCCAGCCGCTGGCCGCGCTTGAGGAAAAATGTATAGCTTGCCAGGAATTCGGTTGGTGGCAGCCGGTAGAGCATGGTGGTGACCGGCACCACAACCACGTCGCACTCGTTTTGCGAGATCTGGTGGAGGGTTTCGAGCCGCTCCGAAATAAGGTCCTGGTGCGGTGAGAAGGCGTCGTAGGGCAGGGTTTCCCAATCGGGAAACAGGTGCACGCGCAATCCCGTGGAAAAGAAGCGCAATTCTTCCACCAGCCGCTGCGCTTCGGCAGCGCTGTCGCTGATCACTACCAGCGGCCGCCGCGTCTGCACCAGCCGCGAGAGCAACAGGGCACTGGCTGAGCCGGGCGGCGATGCGAGCCGGTTACGCTCACCCTGGCGCGGAATGAGGGAGGAAGTGTTCATGCGCAAAAGCGCCAGATTATAAAGTAACGGGGCTGATTTCCCGGGGCGCGGAACGCAGAACGGTCCATGCCTGACTTGCAGCACAGCGCTTGCGCCGCCGATAATGCCCACTGACCCCCAGAAAGCGCCTTGATGCCGCGTTATGTTGCGTTGATTCCGGCCGCCGGAGCCGGGTCTCGTTTTGGAAACGAGCGTCCCAAGCAATATATGGAATTGCTGGGCAAGCCGATGCTGGCGCACTCGATCGAAGTACTGGCGCGGCATCCGCGCATTTCCGCGATTTCGGTGGTGATCTCGCCGCAGGATAGATGGTTCCAGCAATTCGACTGGCATACCACCGGGGTCAAGTTGCAGTTTCATCGGGTTGGCGGAGCAACCCGGGCAGACAGTGTGCTCAGGGGGTTGAATGCTCTGGATGGCAGTGTCAGTCAGGACGACTGGGTACTGGTGCACGACGCGGCCCGTCCGTGTCTTTCCATGGCGCTGCTCGATCGCCTCATCGAGGAAGTGGCTGACGATGCGATCGGCGGCCTGCTTGCCGTACGGGTGGCCGACACGCTCAAGCAGGCTGATGACAGCAACCGGGTCAGCGCGACCCGCGACAGGGAAGGAATGTGGGGGGCG
>JASFUE010000123.1:0-9019 GCA_050050435.1 Burkholderiales bacterium
GCCCTGCAACAACCGCTGCATGGGATGTTCGCGCGCAAGATCATCACGGATCTCTTCAAGTGTTCTGAGTTGCGCAGCGGTCAGACTGAACGGCAGCGATTTGGACAGCTTGCGCGGCAGTCGGCTGGCCCGAGCAAGGGAGTGGGCACGTAACCGGCTGCGTCGCTGGTAGTGCAGGCGCATCGACAACTGTTGCGCAAGCAATTCGTCAAACTTCACCCGCTGCCATGCCGGATGATTGCGCTCCTGTAGCGAGGCAGTATCGATTTCCGGCGGCGGATTGTGCAACAAGTGCACCGACTCGGCGAACGGTTCCAGACCAAGATCTTGCCGAATGTGCTCGGGCAAGGTTTCCGCAAGATCCGCCTCGCCAAGCGCGCGCGCGACCAGTTTTCTCAGACTATCCTGCGATAATCCGGCAGTGGTGGGATAAAACGGAGTCAACGACTGCGCAAGCGGTGTCTCACCACGCAGCGTGCGAAAGCGTGGATGGATCATCTCCGCACCGAAGAAACCCTTGCGAATCTCGCCGATGACCCGCACCCGCGTACCAGTCGACAATGCGCGCTGCTGGCTCGGGTAGAAGTTGAAAAACCGCATGGCCAGCGAGCCGGACTCGTCTTCGATATGACAAAGCAATTGCCGGCGCGGACGGAACTCGACTTTGGTCTCGACGACCCGGCCCTCGATCTGCACGCTGGTCCCGGGGATCGCGTCGCCAATGGCAACCAGCGTGGTCTCGTCTTCATAACGCAGAGGCAAGTGCAACACCAGATCGTCGAGCCTGAAAATCCCCAGCCGCGCCAAGCGCTCGCGAATCGCCGGCGTGATGAAGCCGAGCGATCCGGCGCCTGCGTCTGGCGGGGACGACCCTGCTTCAGCGAAACGACCTGCCGCTTTTCGGGCCGCGGCAGGCGCGGCCCGTGCATTGCCGGATGCCCGCGCCTTGGAGCCCGCGGCTGTCCCTGTCGGTTTGCGTGTTGTACTCACCAAAGTACCCACCCGGGGTCGCTTTCGGCTATTTGACGAGAATTGCCTCGATTTCTATGAGCGCGCCGCGCGGTAACTGCGACACGCCCACGGCCGACCGGGCTGGATAAGGTTCATTGAAAAAATCGCTCATCAGTTCATTGAGCCGGGCAAAATTTGCGAGATCGGCCAGGAACACGGTCAGTTTCACCGCCTGGTCAAGGCTGCAGCCTGCGGCGCCCGCAAGTGCGCGCAGATTGGAGAAGACCTGCCGCGCCTGCGCGTCGAATCCGTCCACCATCTCCATCGATTTCGGGTCGAGCCCGATCTGCCCCGACAGATAAAACACGCCGCCGGCGTCAATCGCCTGCGAATAGGTGCCAATCGCCTGTGGTGCCTCATTGGTCCTGATTGGGTGCTTGGTCACAAAGAACTCCCCGGTATAGAATGTTGCGCTACAGCATGAGAAAAATTGTAATGTAGCCGCGTTCCACCAATAAATAGCGCGGCCAACTTTGACTGTTCGTCCTTCTGGTCTTCGATCATAACTGATGACCCTCTACGTAATGAGCTGCCATGCCCGGCTGCGCCCGAACCTTGTTGCCTGATTCGATGCTCGGCTCTTTACTCGTTGCCGGAATAAATGAACACGTCAGATAACGGCACGGCAAAACAGAGCACATTTGCGCTCTCTATTGCAGCTATCGGTGTCGTCTTCGGTGACATCGGTACCAGCCCACTGTACACGATGCGTGAAGCCTTCAGCCCGCGCTACGGGCTGGCAGCGTCACCGGAAAACGTTCTGGGCGTACTGTCGCTGATTTTCTGGGCGCTGATAATCGTGGTCACTATCAAGTACGTCTACTTCATGATGCGCGCGGACAACCGCGGCGAAGGCGGCATGATGGCCTTGCTTGCGCTGGTATTGCACGCAACGAAGCGCGGGTCGAAAAAGCGCATCCTGCTTATTTCGCTCGGTCTGTTCGGTACGGCAATGTTTTACGGCGATGGCATGATCACGCCCGCCATCTCGGTGATTTCGGCGGTTGAGGGCCTCGGCGTGGCCGCGCCCTCACTGCAACCGTTTGTCATTCCTCTGACTATCATCATTGTCATCCTGCTGTTCCTGTTTCAGCAAAAAGGCACTGCAAGTGTTGGCGCGTTGTTCGGTCCGATCACGGTTGTCTGGTTCGGCATCCTCGGGTTGCTTGGCATCAGCAGCATCGTCAAGTACCCGGATGTCTTCTCTGCGCTTAGCCCATACTATGCGGCCCATTTCTTCATCGACAACGAATTTGCCGCATTCCTGTCCATGGGCGCGGTGGTGCTGGCAATTACCGGTACCGAGGGCATTTATACCGACATGGGTCACTTCGGCAAGCGGCCCATCCGTATCGCCTGGAGTGCGTGGGTATTGCCCGCATTACTATTGAATTACTTCGGGCAGGGCGCGTTGATTCTGCACGACTCGACGGCACTCGAACACCCGTTCTACCACCTGGCGCCTGAATGGGCCTTGTATCCGCTGATCGGCCTCGCCACCGTAGCAACCGTGATCGCTTCCCAGGCAGTCATCTCCGGCACCTACTCGCTGACACGTCAGGCGATACAACTCGGCTACTGTCCGCGTATGGATGTGTTCCATACCTCCGAGAGCGAAATCGGCCAGGTTTACATGCCGTGGATCAACTGGTCATTATTGGTCGCCGTAATCGTTCTGGTAATCGGTTTTGGTTCATCGAGCAACCTCGCCGGCGCTTACGGCGTTGCCGTGACCGGCATGATGGCGATCGACACCATTCTTGCCTACTTCGTCGCGACAACGTTGTGGAACTGGTCGAAGTGGGTCGCACTGCCCATCGCCGCAGTGTTTCTGTGCATTGACATCACATTCTTCAGCGCCAATACGGTCAAGCTGTTGCATGGCGGCTGGTTCCCGCTTGCGGTTGCGATTGTGCTGTTTACCCTGTTCACGACATGGTATCGGGGCCGGCAGTTGCTCATGCGCCAGCTTGCTCCCGGCGCCATTGGAATCGAGCCCTTCGTCCAAAGCATCACCCAGCACCCGCCAACGCGCGTCTCCGGCACGGCCGTGTTTCTGACCACTGCAACCGAAGGTGTGCCACATGCTCTGCTGCACAACCTCAATCACAACAAGGTTTTACACGAGCGCAACGTGCTGCTGACAGTTTTGACCGAAGAAGTCCCGCGGGTCCCTGATCAGGAACGGGTTGAGATCACGCGGCTTTCCGAGGACTTTTACCGGGTTGTTGTCAAATATGGATTCAAGGACGAACCCGATGTGCCGGCCGCCCTGGAACTTGCCAGGCAACAGGGGCTCGAATTCAAAATGATGGAGACATCCTTCTTCCTGTCACGGCAAACACTCGTACCCAAACTCGGCAAGGACATGGCGCTGTGGCGCGAGAAGATATTTGCGCTAATGTCGCGCAATTCCTCAAGCGCTACCGGATTTTTCAATATTCCGGCCAACCGTGTTGTTGAACTGGGCACCCGCGTCGAGTTATAGGCATTGGAAAATCCTGCTGTTATTCACAATCTGGAAAAGCTGCTCGCCGGCGGCAAGGACAGCGCGCTGCTGCGCTTCAGCCTCGGTAACGAGTACCTGAATGCCGGCAAATTCGGCGAGGCAATCAAACATCTGACCCGCGCCGTCGAGCACAGTCCCGATTATTCTGCGGCCTGGAAGTTGCTGGGCAAGGCCAGCTTAGAGGCGGATGATGAACAGGGTGCGCGCAGGGCATGGACGACCGGCATCGGCATTGCCGAAGCCCGTGGCGACAAACAGGCAGCCAGGGAAATGGGAGTCTTTCTACGCCGCCTCGACAAACAGACTTCAGATGAGCAGTAGCCGGCGCAAAATCGCCGCGCCAACTCCATGCCCCGAATAATCAATACCGCGCTGATTTCCATTCGCGACCTTCTGGTCACAGCGTTGCCTTTTATCCTGTTGGGTGTGGTGCTGCTTGCCGGCGCCTATTTTCTGCTTCAACCTACACCGCCGAAACGCATCGTGTTCGCGACCGGACCGGAACAGAGTGCATTTGCAGAATTCGGGAAGCGCTATGCCGAAGAACTCAAGCCATTTGGCATTGAGGTGGAGTTGCTGACCACCCGCGGGTCCCTGGATAACCTGCAGTTATTGCGCGATGCAAGCCGCAACATCGACGTCGGTTTTGTGCAAGGTGGGTCGAGTAGCTACGCGCGAATTGCGGACGAAGACAATAGTGGTGTCCCGCTGGTATCACTCGGCAGCATGTTCTTCGAACCGGTGTGGCTTTTCTACCGCGCGGACGCTGCAAGCGTCCAGCCGCAAATGGCGCTGGGAGATTTGGCACAGCGCGATCGCTGGCGAGTCAGCTTTGGCGCGGACGGCAGTGGCACCCCGGGCCTGATGAAAAAACTGCTGGCCGCAAACCGCATCAATGTTGATGAATTGCACCCCGTTACACTCGAGCTTACGCCTGCGGTGGTGAATTTGCTCGGCGGTGAGCTGGAGGCGGTAGCTTTCGCATCGGCTCCCGAGGCGCCGATGGTGCAGATGCTGCTGCAAACGCCGGGCGTGAGATTGCTGGAGTTCCCCCAGTCCGAGGCCTACTCTCGACGCTTCCCTTTCCTCAGTCCGGTCGTGCTGCCGCGCGGTGTGGCCGATCTCGAACGCGATGTCCCGCCGCATAACGTCCCACTCATCGCACCCATTACTTCTTTGGTCGCGCGTGAGGGCACCCATCCGGCATTGGTTCAGTTGCTGGTGCAAGCGGCTACCCGTATTCACAGCAAACCTGGCTGGATCGCACAGGCCGGTCAGTTTCCAACAGCGCAAACTACCGAGTTCCCGCTTGCACCGGAAGCCGAGCGTTTCTACCAGAATGGTCCGCCTTTGTTGCAGCGCTACTTGCCATTCTGGCTTGCCAACCTGATCGACCGCATGTGGGTTGTGCTCTTTTCCATTATTGCGGTGATGATCCCGCTGTCGCGGGTGGTACCACCGCTGTACCAATTCCGCATTCGCCGCCGCATCTTCCGCTGGTACCGGCAATTACGCGAGATCGAAACACGTCTTGAAAACCGTGAGGCACCGCCTTCGTCCCTGCTGGCAGATCTGGACAAGCTCGACCTGAGGATCGCGCACATCTCGGTACCGCTTTCGCACACCGACGCGCTGTATAACCTGCGCACTCACATATCGCTGGTACGCCGGCGCATCAGGGCAATGCCCAGGTGAAGCAAAACGGCCAGGCGTTGCCAGTCGGCACGCTGTCTATGCCAGCGCTTCTAGCAGCGACCGGGCCTCGGTCAGGTCGGCGCCGTCAAAACCTTCCGTAAACTGTTCGAACAGCGGGGCAAGGAGATTACGAGCCGGGTCGCGCTTTCCCTGTTCCAGCCACACCTGTGCGAGCGCATTGGCGGCACGCAATTCGAATAACAGCGCGCCCTGTCCCGAGGCAATATGCAACGCCTGTTGATAGCAGGCCTGCGCCTGGTCAATTGCTTTTGCACCGCCGAGCTGCCGCTTGATGTTTCCGGCGATGCGATGCAACTCGCTTTCGAAAAAATAACCCCTGCTCGGGCCGCACACCTCAATCGCTTCGCGCACCAGCGCCTCGCTTTGTTCATACTCACCGATGCGGCTGTGAATTTCCGCCGACAGTCCCAGATTGAACGCGTAGCCGATCATCGCACCGACGCGCCTGAACACGTTCATGCATGCGTTCAACTCGTCCAGATTCGGTGCCTGATCTCCGATTTGAGCGTTAGCCCATTCACGAATCATGGTCGCGCCCGCCTGACGATAAGCCAGACCGACGCGCGTCGACGAAGTAGCTGCACGCACAGCGTGTTCGCGCGCGGCGTTGAAGTCTCGCTGATATGCAAACAAGGACGCCGCATCGATGTCGGCCTGTGATGCTGCATACCAGTTGGGGGAGCGGCGCACACATTCGAAAGCCTCTTGCTGACGCTGGTGCGCCTGGTCGATCTTGCCCTGCAGCAGCAGTGATTTGGCGATCCAGAACAGGCACGCCACCGTGGGATCTTCGAACAGCGTTGCGCCCAGTGCGGTGTGCTTCGACGGATCTGCATACTGCAATGCCACCGAGGCATGTTCGATCGAATTGTCGAAATGGCCCTGATGGAAAGTTGAGCAGGCCATCAACTCGCCGGATTCGACAACGGGTTCCGGATCGGCCGGTTGGGGCAGAATACGGTAGCGTTGGGCCAATACCTCCTGAGTCTTGCTGAACTCACCCCGTACCTCGTGCATGGTCGCACGCTGGAACAGGATCGAAGATTCAAGCGACTTGTCGTTCAGGGAAACGGCCAGCTCGAGCCCGCGTTCGCTTACGGCATTCGCCTCGCCACTAGCCCAACCTTTTGCAGCGATACAAATCGGCAATTGCGCCACCAGCAACCTGAGTTCGATTTGCGTACGTTCCTTCGGCGTCAACCCGGCTTCGTCGAGCAGACTCAAGGCGCTGCTCAGAATCTCCATCGATTCTTCTATCGAACCTGCGTTGGCCGCCCGATGTGCAGCTTTTTCAAACCAGGGCAGCGCTTCACGCACCTGTTGCGCCGAGCGCAAGTGCTGCCCTATGACGAGTGGGTCGGATCTCTGGACGTAGTCGTGATGCGCAATCAACACGGAAGCGATCCTTGAATGAATCTTGCGACGCGTACTGTTTAGCAGGCTGGCGTAGGCAGCCTGTTGAATCAACGCATGCTTGAACGCGAAGCTCTCCCCGTCACCCATACGTTCCGGGTATACCAGTCCACTTTCCACCAGCGCAGACAGTGCCGTGTCGAGCTCCTCTTCCGTCATTGCCTGAACTTCGCTGAGTAGTGTCCGCGAGAAGTGACGGCCGATGCAGGCAGCCACCTGTGCCAATTCCTTCACGCTTCCAAGCCGATCCAGGCGCGCAGTCAGTGAATCGTGGAGCGTCCACGGGATCGATAACTTTTCTTCCCTGTTGGGTAGCGATGCGCCGTTGTGCGCGGCGTTTGCCATTTCTTCCACGAACAGCGGGATACCATCCGCACTGGCGATGATTTGCGAGCGCAATTCATCTGACAAATCCGGGCCGAGTGCTTCCACGATTTGCCGTGCTTGCCGTTTACCAAGGCGGGCGAGGCGCAATGGCGTAACAAAAGACAAGTCAGTCCAGGGCGGTTTGTATTCCGGTCGGAATGTGACAATCGCCAACACTGGCATGTCCCCGATGGCGGAAAGCTGAAGGTTCAGCGCTTCTTGCGTGGTCGGGTCGAGCCAATGCGCGTCTTCGACAATCAGCAAGACGGGATCCTGGGCCGATTGTTGTTCCAGCCGCCCCGCCAGTGCTTGCAATGTCAAGCCCTTCAACTTCTGGGGCGAGACGTTCAGTGGCGGATAACGCTGCGTTTCAAGAGACAACAACGCCGCGAACAAAGCGCGCTGTTGTTCATTTTCGGGGGCGATCGCTTCGAGCTTGTCGAGTCGGGTGTCGTTATCGTCGTTGGACTCGAAGCCTGCCTCCCGCTCGAGATATTCGATCACGGGATGCAATGCCGAGTTCATGTAGTAAGGAGAACACTGGTAGCGCAGTTCCAGGTGCGGCTGCTCCTTGATCCGTTCGCTGAATTCGCGAACCAGACGGCTCTTGCCCAGACCCGGCTCGCCTTCGACCAGCACGATATGACCTTCGCCATCGTTTGCATTGGCCCATCGGTCAAGTAACACTGCAAGCTCGGGATCGCGTCCGATAAACGGAATCAGGCGCTGAGCGCGTGCTTCGAAACGTCCTTGCGTGTGCGCCAGCCGGTCGACACGCAACGCCTTGACGGGTTCGGCGAAGCCCTTGAGCGAGTGCGAACCGATATCGGCAAGCTGGAAAACGCCGCCGACCAGAAGCCGCGTCATCTGGCTGATTACGATTTCGTCATTGCCGGCAAGAGTTTGCAGCCGGGCAGCAAGGTTCGGCGTCTCACCGACAGCAAGCCTGGGGGCTCCGTCCTCGCCTTCGCCGATCACGACCAGGCCAGTCGCGATCCCGATCCTTACCTGAATGGGCGCGGGTGCTTGAACCGATTTTACTGCGCGTACCAAATCCAGCGCGGACCGAACTGCCCGCTCCGCATCGTCTTCATGCGCAACCGGCCAGCCGTAATAAACCATGATGCCATCACCAAGGTACTGGGCAATGTTACCTTCGTAACGCTCGATGACCGTTCGCGCTGCTGCCTGGTACGACCCGATGAGCGTGCGCAGATCTTCAGGGTCCATCGCCTCCGCCAGAGCCGTCGAACCGACCAGATCACAGAACATCACGGTGAGGTGCCGGCGCTCTGCATCACGTGCTGCTCGAGGCCTCTCGTCCAGCGATGCGCCGGAGTCCACTTCAGTAGCAGCACCGCTTGTCAGCGGTTCATCCTTCAGCGCTTTGATACCGGCCATGACCTTCGCGCGCACGCCGATTGAAAGGCCCATCTCCTTGAGCATGGCCTCTGTCAGATGCGGTAGCGCGTCCAGATCAACGTCGTTGTCAACAAACACGCTGGCATGTTGAGCAAGGCCTATCGACTTCAGCCAGGCGCGTATGTCAGACACGAGCATCCCTTGCAGCCTTCCCAGGAGAACACCATGCATCGTATTGGCTGTTCGGAAAGCGCCGCAAAAAAACCGCGATGGACGACCGATCCTTGAGGTGAGTCATTTGCTGCACGTCACCGCACGAGTTCTGTCAGAACGTCGAAGTTTAGGACAGCCACATCAGATTGGAAATGATTAGCTCGTTGCGGGCGATCACGGCGGCTGATCTGCCAGCCCTGGTCAACAGATGATCATATGGGAATAGGCCGATTTCATAAAAATGTGACAAGCGAGAAAGGCCTTGATTGGCGGTATGCCAACACAGCTTTTGGCAATACCGCACATTTTCGCTGCGGCACCGTTCGCAGCGCGCCAGGGCCCCGATCCGTAATCTGTAATCACTCGCACGGCACATGAATCAAGCGAGATGACTACTCACTCAACTTTTGATTTTTTTGCATAGAATTT
>JASFUE010000124.1:0-8975 GCA_050050435.1 Burkholderiales bacterium
GGCCAGGTCGAGAGCGCGTTCGGCGCTCCATTGTGGCAGCAGCCCGGCATGAACCATTGCGTAATCGTCGTCGAGATGAAACAGTTTGCGCGCGCGCAGCCAGTCGAGCAGTTCGTCGCGATCGGGCGCATCGATGATCCCGGTCAGCGTGTCGCTCTTTTGCATGCGCCCGACGCCGGCAGCAACCATGAGCAGGTGCAGATCATGATTACCGAGCACCGTGATTGCCGCCTCCCCGAGGCTGCGCACGAAACGCAGGGTTTGCAGTGAATCCGGCCCGCGGTTGACCAGGTCGCCGACCAGCCACAAGCGGTCGCGGTGCGGATTGAATCCGATCAGTTCAAGCAGTTCGCGAAACGGGCGCAGGCAGCCCTGGATGTCACCGACCGCGTACGTTGCCATTTGTCGTTGGTCGCGCCGCTGATCTGCTGTGATGATTCACGTCTATTGGCTCAGTGGGCTGATGCCGGCAGGGGTGCGATGCCATACTTCAGTGGCAGACCCGGCGGCGCAGGCTTGACGTCCGGCCTCGGGAAAATCAGCGGATCGCCAGGAAACAGAACGGTTGCCGGGCCATCGATCATTGCGTGAGCCTCCCAGACGCAATCGACGCCGCGATTGCGTCGGCATGCGTCCACATAGGCCTTGATGTCTGCGCGTACCGGAGCGACGTTACCAGTTTTACTATCAATGTGTAGTGGCCTCGCCAGCTGACGATAACGAAACGATGCCGCCCGGGGTGGACGAGCCAAGGCGGCGTCAGTATGGAGTGCATCTGTTTCGATAGAACCAGTTTTGATAGAACCGACTTTGATAGAACCGGCCTTGTTAGAACCGGTTTCGATGATGTTGGGATGCACCTGAACGCGCTTCGCATCGCTCCCGAGCGGCGGCCTGTCGGAGTAATGGACCTGCCCGTCCTGGTCGACCCATTTGACAACGCCCGTGCCGTTGGCCTCTGCCGCCATTGCCATGCCGCAAAGTACCAGCGCACCGCAGACAAGCAAGCCGGTGCGCAACATTGCCGGGGTGCTGTGGTCGGGGAACGCGAACATGTGGCCGGTTCGAGAGGCTGGCGCGGGCGGTGCGCAGCGCGCCCGGTCCGGGCGCGTACACTCGCCGTCGCCTGAAGGAAGGGGCCCTACTTGGCCTTGCCCACGAGAATATCGACGGCGGCCTTGACGTCGGCGTCAGAGGCGCTCGCATCGCCGCCTTTCGGGGGCATGGCGTTCTTTCCATTCAGCGCGCTTTTGTAGAGCACGTCCATCCCCTGGGCGATTCGGGGTTTCCATGCTGCCTTGTCGCCTGTCTTCGGTGCGCCAGCAAGTCCCGCCGCATGGCAAGCCTGACACACGGTATTGAACAGCTTTTCGCTGCCACCGGCAGCTTCGGCGCCACCCGAGGCATTCGCGAGTGCCAGCTTGACTTCGCCAACGGGTTGCAGGCGTTTGGCAACGGCGTCCTCACTCATCGACGACGCGTTCGGATCCATATTCATGCCGCCGGTGATCAATTTGACGATCAACAAGATGGCGGCAATAGGCACGATAAACGAAAGCAGCACGACAACGACAAGCTGCTTGGGAGTCTTGATCAGGGAGGAATGATCCTCGATGTGTACGTCTGCCATGAACCGGTCCTTCACCAGAAGAAAACGAGAAAGAATGTGGCGCGCCGTGACGCAAAGCGCGGAAGGGCCCGAATTATAAGCGAAAAGTGCGAGGCCCAAAAGGTAAACGTAGACCAAACAAGTGTTTACGGCTATCCTATGGCCCCTCGCGCCTGTAGCTCAGATGGATAGAGTGTCGGTCTCCGAAGCCGAAGGTCGTGGGTTCGACTCCCGCCGGGCGCGCCATATCGCGAGGGCTTGCATAACTGCGAGCCCTTTTTCGTTGACGGCCGGGGCGTGTGCGCCAGGCGCTGCGCTGTGTCCAGCGCGAATCGGCAACGCCATGCACGTAGTCGCTTGTCGAGCGCAGGCCGGCGTTTCCCGCGCTTGCAAACAAAGAGGAATGGTTCGATGGCATTGACGGTTTATTTGTCTGGCGAGATTCACACCGATTGGCGTGATCAAATCAGTAACGGCGCGGCAGAGAACGGATTGGATATCATGTTCACCGCACCGGTGACCGACCATGCGGCGAGCGATGCCGCGGGAGACCTGCTCGGTCCCGAAACAGATTCTTTCTGGCGTGATCACAAATCATCCAAAGTGAATGCGATCCGCACCAAGATTTTGATCCAGGACGCCGACCTGGTGGTGATTCGTTTCGGCGACAAGTACAAACAGTGGAATGCGGCTTTCGATGCCGGCTATTGCGCCGCCATGTCCATTCCGTATATCACACTGCACGCCGAGGACATCGTTCATCCCTTGAAGGAAGTCGATGCGATGGCGCTGGCCTGGGCACGTACCACAAACCAGGTCGTGGAAATTCTGAAATACGTCGAGCGGCCCTGAAGCACGGTTTGACCGGGCTGAAACCGATGCGCGCAGCCGCGTGAACGAATCGCTCGGTCTCGGCACGCTGTTTGTCAGCAGCTTCCTCGCAGCCACGCTACTGCCGGGCGGATCGGAGGTGGTGTTCGGCGCATTGCTGCTCTCGGGCAGCGTTTCTCCGGTCCTCGCGCTGGCAACGGCGACTCTGGGCAACACGCTGGGCGGGCTGTCTACCTACCTGCTCGGACGCCTGGTGCCGGACACCAAAACTGACGCGAGAATGGTGACCTGGCTGCGCCGCTGGGGCTCGCCGGTGCTGTTGTTGTCGTGGTTGCCCTTGCTCGGGGACGCGCTGTGCCTGGCCGCCGGATGGTTACGAGTGAACGGACTGTGGGCGACGCTATACATCGCAATTGGAAAAGGCGTGCGCTACTGGGTGCTCGCGCGGCTGTTGCTCGGTTGATGCCCAATCAGGCACGATGCCCCATGCTGCGGTGCGATAAACTCGCGTTTTGCTCCTCGTTGTTTTGCCCTGAAATAGGCTTTGTGTGATGGAACCTGTCCCCAGTTTCGCCCCGACCGGCACGCGCCTGCGGGAAATTCCCTACAACTATACGTCGTTCTCGGATCGTGAGATTGTCATCCGGCTGCTTGGCTCATCGGCCTGGGACCTGTTGAACGAACTGCGTGCCGAGCGGGTTACGGGCCGCTCTGCGCGCATGCTCTATGAAGTGCTTGGCGATATCTGGGTGGTCGAACGTAATCCGTATCTGCAGGACGACCTGATCGAAAATCCGGATCGCCGCCGGCTGCTGGTTGAAGCACTGCGCCACCGTCTCAATGAAATCGAGGCGCGGCGGCTCAACGAGGACGAGCGAGTGCTGCAATTGATCACGGCGGCTTCGAAAGCGGTTGACGAGTTCGACCGGAATTTCGACGAGGTGGTCGCGCTCAGGCGCGCCGCCATTCGCCGCTTCCGCAAAGTCACGCGCCGCGACAATATCGCTTTTGACGGATTGGCGCGAGTGTCGCACGTAACCGACGCGACCGACTGGCGCGTTGAATATCCATTCGTCGTGCTTTATCCGGACAGCGAGGTCGAGGTTGCGGGTCTGGTGCGCGCCTGCATCGACCTCGGGCTGACCATCATTCCGCGTGGCGGTGGCACCGGTTATACGGGTGGTGCGGTACCGTTGACCCGGTTCTCCGCGGTGATCAACACCGAGAAGCTCGATCGCTGCGGGGCGGTCGAACAACTGCGCTTGCCCGAGCTGGAGCAGACAGTGGCAACGATCAATTGTGGCGCCGGCGTGGTGACTCGCCGCGTGATGGAAGCAGCCGAGGCCGCAGGGCTGGTCTTTGCGGTCGACCCCACCTCTGCCGATGCTTCCTGTATCGGCGGCAATGTCGCCATGAATGCCGGTGGCAAGAAAGCAGTCCTGTGGGGCACGGCAGTAGACAACCTGGCGTCATGGAAAATGGTAACGCCGGACGGAAACTGGCTTCTGGTAGAACGTCTCGGACACAACCTGGGCAAGATTCACAATGCCGAAGTCGCGCGCTTTCGCCTCAGCCGCTTCGCCGTCGATGGGAAGCGCCCGCTGGCAGAGCCCGAAGTCCTCGAAATTCCCGGCCCGCAATTTCGCAAGACGGGGTTGGGGAAAGATGTCACTGACAAATTTCTCGGTGGCTTGCCCGGTGTCCAGAAAGAAGGCTGTGACGGCATCATCACCTCGGCCCGGTTCATCCTGCATCGTATGCCGACGTGTACGCGAACCGTCTGTCTCGAGTTCTACGGCACTGTCGGCGAGGCGGTTCCGTCCATCGTCGAAATCAGGGATTACCTCGAAACCAATGACGGTGCCACGCTGGCCGGTCTCGAACACCTCGACGAACGTTATCTGCGTGCAGTTGGCTACGCCGCCAAAGCGCGCCGCGGAGGCCGTCCGAAAATGGTGTTGCTTGCCGATATTGTCGGCGATGACGACGACGGGATCGGTGCCGCCGCATCGCACGTGGTTCGCATTGCCAACGCCCGTCATGGTGAAGGTTTCATCGCGGTCAGTGCCGACGTGCGGCGGCAGTTCTGGCTGGACCGGGCGCGAACGGCTGCAATTGCGCGCCACACCAATGCTTTCAAGATCAACGAAGACGTCGTTATTCCTCTCGAGCGGCTTGGCGAATACTCTGACGGCATCGAGCGCATCAATATCGAGCTGTCGTTAAAGAACAAGCTGGCAATTCTGGATGCGGTCGACGAACTGCTCGGCGGCGACTTGCGCCTGAGTCTGGAGAGCCGCGACAGCCTTGGTGCCGAGTTGATCGCCGAGCGTTGTCAGGCCGCGCTCGAAATTACACGGCGTACCCGCCGTTGCTGGCAGTGGCTGGCCACTCATCTGGACGCGCCGATTGCGCAGTACGAGGCATGGCGCGCCGAGTCGGGGTACGACGCGGCGATCAGCCCGGCCCAGGCCGCTGATCAGGACGGAAAAACGGTGTTCCAGGCCCTGCAGGATTACAGCCTGCGCGTTTCCTGGAAGGTCGAAGCGCGCGAACCGATCATGCAATTATTTGACGGGCGCGCCTTTGACACGGTACGCGCCGATATCGACGCCGCCCACAAGCGCGTTCTGAAAAGCCGCGTGTTCATTGCATTGCATATGCATGCGGGAGACGGCAACGTACACACCAACATACCGGTGAACTCGGACGACTATGCGATGTTGCAGGAAGCCAATGCCGCGGTATCGCGCGTGATGAAACTGGCGAGATCGCTCGACGGTGTCATTTCCGGCGAGCACGGCATCGGCATCACCAAGTTCGACTACCTCGATCGCGACGAGCTCGGCAACTTTGCCGATTACAAACAGCGGATTGACCCGAATGGACGTTTCAACAAGGGAAAGCTGTTGCCCGGTGCCAATCTCGATCGCGCCTACACGCCCAGTTTCAGCTTGCTCGAACTCGAAAGTCTCATACTCGAACAGAGCGAGATCGGTGAAATTTCCGATTCGATCAAGGACTGCCTGCGTTGCGGCAAGTGCAAGCCGGTGTGTTCGACGCATGTGCCGCGGGCCAATCTGCTCTACAGCCCGCGCAACAAGATCCTGTCGACGTCCTTGCTCATCGAGGCGTTCCTGTACGAAGAGCAAACGCGGCGCGGCGTTTCACTGATGCATTTCGACGAGTTTGCCGATGTCGCCGAACATTGCACGGTGTGCCACAAGTGCCTCAATCCCTGCCCGGTGGACATCGATTTCGGCGATGTCTCGATCGCGATGCGCAATTTTCTGCGCAAGCACGGCAAGCAACGGTTCAACCCGGGTACATCGGCCGCCATGTTACTGCTCAACGCTACCGACCCGGCGACCATCAAGCTGGCGCGCAGCGCCATGGTCGGATTCGGTTACAAGGCGCAGCAGTTTGGCTACCGGTTGGCGAAGTGGGGCGGATTGCTCAAAAAGCAGGTAACCCAGCCGCCGGCCACGGTGGGCAAGGCGCCGGTGGTGGCGCAGGTAATTCATTTCATCAACAAACCGATGCCGGGCGGCTTGCCCAAAAAGACCGCGCGCGCGCTGCTCGACGTGGAAGATGCCCGCATGGTGCCGGTGATTCGCAACCCGGAAAGGGTGGAAGACGACGCTGACGCCGTTTTCTATTTTCCGGGCTGTGGCAGCGAACGCCTGTTCAGTCAGGTCGGGTTGGCGACCCAGGCGATGCTCTACGACATTGGCGCGATCACGGTGCTGCCTCCGGGCTACCTTTGTTGTGGCTATCCACAAACGGCCGCCGGTCAGGAAGATCGCGGGCGGAAGATCATCACTGACAATCGCGTGCTGTTTCATCGCGTTGCCAACACGCTCAATTACCTTGATATCAAGACGGTGATCGTTTCCTGCGGTACCTGCATGGACCAGTTGCAACATTATGAATTCGACAGGATTTTCCCGGGCTGCCGGCTGCTCGACATTCACGAGTATCTGCTCGAAAAAGGCGTGCGCGTGGAAGGTGTGAGTGGTGTTCGCTACATGTATCACGACCCGTGTCACACGCCGATGAAGACATATCAGCCCGACAAGGTGGTCAACGACCTGATGGGAACGCGGGTCGATGCGAACGATCGCTGTTGCGGGGAGTCCGGAACACTGGCGGTGACGCGCCCTGACGTGTCGACCCAGGTGCGTTTCCGCAAGCAGGAGGAAATGCGCAAGGGCGTAGACGCAATTCGCCAGCAGCAAGGCGAGGGCGATATCAAGATCCTGACTTCATGCCCGTCCTGCCTGCAGGGGTTGTCACGTTACCGTGATGACACCGGTGTCGAGGCAGACTACATCGTGGTCGAAATGGCCAGGCACCTTCTCGGAGCGGACTGGATGGCCAAATATGTTGCGCAGGCCAACAACGGCGGCATCGAGCGGGTCTTGTTGTGAGCTCGCGAGCGCGAATCGTCCAATGAATAACGGGGCGACACAGTGCGTGTTTTGCCACGAAGCCGGTGGTGAGGTCGTGTGGTCCAATGTGCTGGCGCGCGTGGTCCGGGTCGACGACGAGGATCACCCCGCGTTTTGCCGCGTCATCCTGCAGCGCCATGTGCGTGAGATGACCGACCTGGACGACTCCGAACGCGGTGCGCTCATGCGCATCGTGTTCGCAGCCGAGCAGGCGCAGCGCACGTTACTCGAACCCGAGAAAATCAATCTCGCCTGTTTTGGAAACATGGTTGCGCACGTGCACTGGCACGTGATTCCACGCTTCAGGCTCGACCCCCACTATCCGAATCCCGTCTGGGGCAGCAGGACTGCGGGTACGGCCCGGGCGCTGCCTGAACATTACTGGGCGCATTTTCGCGATGAACTGGTTGCGCAACTTGGCCCCGGCCAATCGTGAACGGGTGAGTCGAAGCCGAGGCGGCTGCTCAGTCGCCGGTTGAGCCGGATGCTTTTGCCGACTCGTGTTCCGGCTCTCGGGAAGCCGTGATACGCGTATCGGGGAAAGTGATGCTGAACGTGCTGCCCTTGCCGGGCCAGCTACGGATTTCGAGGCGGCCCTGATGGCGATTGGCAACATGCTTGACAATCGCCAGACCAAGGCCGGTTCCGCCCGTTTCACGCGAGCGGCTCTTGTCCACGCGATAGAAACGCTCGGTCAGTCTGGCAACGTGTTGCGGTTCGATGCCGATGCCATTGTCCTTGACAGTGAAAGTCGGATTGCCGTTCCTGCGCTCCCAGATCAACTCGATGGTTCCGTCGTTCGGCGTGTAACGCACGGCATTGCTGACCAGATTGCCGAACGCGCTTTGCAACTCGTCCGTACCGCCAAGTAACCAGTCGTCCGTCCTGATTTCGGCGCGGACCGTGTGGCGCCCGCCAGACAGTGCCTGCGCCTCGCGTTGCAGCGATTGGACCAGCCCGGGCACATTCACTTTCTCGTCAGCCTGGGTACGGCTGGCGTTTTCGAGCCTTGAGAGCGTCAGCAAGTCATTGACAAGGCGCGTCATGCGCAGCGTCTGTTCCGACATCAGCTTGATGGCGCGCTCGAGAAACTCCGGATCGGTTTTGGGGCTGTCTTCGATCGTTTCCAGATAACCCTGTACGACGGTCAGTGGGGTGCGCAATTCGTGCGATACGTTGGCGATGAAATCGCGGCGGGTGGTCTCCAGCCGTTCCCAGCGGGTAATGTCGCGCCCGAGCAGCAGTTTCTGCGAGTTTCCATAGGGGACCAGTTGTATCGACACCACCCGTTCCCCGGTGTCTCCCGTCAGGTGGAGCGCGAGTGGCTCGGCAATCTGGCCAGACGCCAGGTAGGCTGAAAACTTCGGCTGGCGCAGGATGTAAGTTATCTGCGCGCCCCGGTCGCGATTCAGGCTCAGGCCGAAATAGGCTTCGGAGCGGGGATTGCACCACACAATCTGGTCATTGTCGCCGAGCAATACAACGGCATCGGGAAACGCCGCCCCGGCGCGTTCGAATCGCTCGAGCGCTTTTGACAGGCTGAATTCGCTGGCGCGCTGGCGCTTGAGCAGGCGCAACAGGTAGGCAAAAATCGTTTCCCAGGCGCCACTGCCGTCCGGGACGGTGCGCGCACTGGGTTCGCGCAACCAGCTGTGCAGCAACGACAGGTTGTAGGCGTGGTGCAATACCAGCAGCAGCAAGGCCGCGATCAGAAAAGAAAGCGCCACCGCACGCCCGAAGATCGGCCAGCTGAACAGCGCGATCAGGCAAACCAGGATCACGGTTGAAAACGGTCTGCTCCACAGACGCGTCAAGACGTAGCCCTTTCCAAGTCAGGAACCGAATTATCCCAAAAAAAGGCGACGCACCGGCACGCTGCCGCGCAATTGCGGCATTTGGCAAACGGTTTTTACGTGTCGGTGGCGATCAGGAGGCGGACAGGCGGTAGCCGGTACCGCGTACCGTCTGGATCAGTCGATCCATATGGCCGGGCTCGAGCGCTTTGCGTAACCGCCGGATATGCACATCGACGGTTCGTTCCTCGACGAAGACATGGTCTCCCCATACGTTATCGAGCAACTGGG
>JASFUE010000125.1:0-8966 GCA_050050435.1 Burkholderiales bacterium
AAATCCTCGCCCGCGGTAAACGGATGGGCCCGGTCCGGCGTAACCGCCGACTCGGTCGCCATGCGCGTATGGCCAACGAGATGGCTGCCGTGCAGCGACGGAAAATCGTAACGTCCGGCGACTTCTGCCGGACTGCCGGTGTCCTTGTAGATATCGATCTGGCGTCCGGCGCACAGCAGATGAATTTCCGGAAACGTTGCGTTTACCCAGGGTTTCACCTTCGCAGCCGGCTCGTCGCAGGTGAGCACCGCATGATTACCCTTCACCGCGATCGCCGCTTCGGTGCCGAAGCGCCGGATGAACTGCGCCTCGAATGCCGACCAGTCGTAGTCCCATTGCGGGGCATACAAGCTGTACTTGCGCTGATCTTCCGGCAGCGTTTCGGTGAACACGGCCATACCGGCGGAGTCGGGACCACGCTCGGTCATGCCGATGAGCATCGGCATCATCAGCTCGCCAAGCTGCTCGCGCAACTGCGGTTTCTTTACCAACAAGCCAACAATTCCACACATCGCGATATCCTCAGAAGAACTCCAGATAGCGCTCACGCTCCCAATCGGAAACGTGACGCATGTATTCGACCCACTCCATGCGCTTGAGCATGAGGAATTCCGCTGACAGTTCTTCGCCCAGCGCCTCCTTGAGCACCTTGTCTTTTTCGAACTCGTCGAGCGCTTCGTCCAGGCTCTGCGGCAACAAATCGATGCCCGCCTTTTTCAGTTTTTGCGGCGTCCATTCGTAGAGGTTTTCGTTGATCGGCTTGCCCGGATCAAGTTTGCGTTCGACCCCGTCCATACCGGCGGCAAGAATCGCTGTCGTGGCCAGATACGGATTGGAGGAACCATCGGGCAGGCGCAGCTCGAGCCGGCCGTAGGGAATTCGTACGCAAGCGGTACGGTTATTGTCACCATAGGTGATGTAGGCCGGCGCCCAGGTGGCGCCCGAGAGGGCGCGCCCGACCACCAGGCGTTTGTAGGAATTGACCGTCGGCGCGACCACAGCACTGAGCGCGCGGGCATGCTTCAGGATGCCGCCGAGGAAGTGATACGCCAGTTTCGACAAGCCCAGACCGTTGGCGTCCTTGTCATCATGAAACAGGTTCTTGTTCTTGCTGTTGCCGAGCGAAATGTGGAAATGACAGCCGGTGCCGGTGCGGTTGGAAAACGGCTTGGGCATGAAAGTGGCGGTCATGTCCATCGACTTGGCAATCTCGGACGCGGCCATCTTGAAGAACACATAACGGTCGGCCGTGGTCACGGCATCGGAATAGGTGAAATTAACTTCGAACTGGCCATTCGAATCTTCGTGATCGATTTGATAGACATCGATCCCGACACTACGACAGGCCGTGGTCATGGCATCGAGAAACTGGCTGGCCCGCGCCAGGCCCTTGTAGTCGTAACAGGGCTTTTCCAGCTGATCCGTTTCGTCGACCAGTGCCAGCGAACCGTCCTCGGCGTGCTTGACCAGCATGAATTCCGGTTCGAGGCCGGTAAACATCGTCATGCCTTTTTTCTTCAGTTTGTCGAGCTGGCGCTTGAGCACCACCCGCGAACAGTAGTGATATGGCTTTTCGTGCACATAGCCGTCGCAGACAATGCGCGCGAAACCCGGCATCCACGGAATCGGGGAAAGTGTCGCCAGATCACCGCGCGCCATGTAATCCGGTCCGTGCGGTCCCATGCCAAAGCCCCACACGGCAAACCCGGCGAAGCCGGCTCCATCATTGAGAATCATGTCGAGGTGCTCGACCGGAACCGCCTTGGCCTTCGCGGCGCCGTGGATGTCGACAAACTGCGCGAGGATGTACTTGATGCCCTGCTCTTTGAGCATCTTCTTTGCTGCGTGTGGAGTCATGCGTTTCTCCCTGTCCAGACTATTGAATTCATACTGACGGCATCGCCGAAAGCACCGTATCGGCCCCGACCGGCCCACCACCGAGTTCGAGTGCAATTTCGTTTAGCGTGTCCCACAAATACGCGGCCATGGTCGGGTCACACCAGATCCGGTAGCACTGCTGTGGCCCGTCGCCACTGCGCACAACCAGTACTGATACGCCGGCCATGCTCGACATCACCACACCACCGGTGACCAGTTGCCGGAAATCGAAACTGCAGACTTCGGCCAGTAGTTGCGCTGCCTGCTCGCCAATCAGTGCAAAGCCGGCATCGTTGCGCTGAACCGGGTACACGCCATCAACCGGGTGGCGAAACGCAGCTTGTATCTGGGCGCACAAATCTGCCTGTCGCCTGTCCTCGATGAAGAATTCGCTTTGGCCAAGGCGGGCGACGACTGCGCCTTCGCCTGAAAGCAGCCAGCTGTTCACTTGCGGCACGTCCCCGACGTACCGGCCCAGCCATTGGCCTGCTTTTGGCCCCTTCAGCCCGGTTTTGTGCAGGAAGCTCAGGTCGGCAATCGCGGCAACTTCGGCGCGCACCATGTCGGTCGCGCCCAGACTTGCAGCCACAGTCATAGCATTGCGTTCGTCGACTTGCGCCTGCAGCACCTGCAGGCGGCCAAATACCGGACTGGAGCGCAACGGAGCGTTCTTCATGCCGTCGCTTCCGCGAGGTCTTGCAGATCCGTTCGTTGCCGTTCGCCCAGCGGGTCATAGAACGGCAGTGTCGTACTCACCGCTTCGAACATGCGCCCGTTGCTTACGCGAATGAAGAACCGCGTCTTCGCCGCGCTCAGCTCCGGCCTCAGGAATGCAAGGCCGATGAATTTTCCGAGCGCCGGGCTGAAGGCAATACTGGTCACACGTCCGGCGATTTCACCATTGCGAATGACCAGATTGCATTCCGCCGGCGCCGCATCGCCGGCATTGCCATCGAGCGTAAACCCGGTTAGCTGACGTTGCAGCGGGCGGTTTTGCAGAATCTGCAGCGAGCGCTGGCCAACGAAGAACGACTTGTCCATCTTCAGCGCCCAGGACATTCCTGCCTCGAGCGGATTGCACAAGCCATCGGTATCCTGGCCGATGATGACGTGGCCTTTTTCAAGGCGCAGCAAGCGCTGCGCCTCGACGCCGAACAAGCGAAGATCACGTCCTTCACCCGCTTCCATGATGGCGTTCCAGACATGCAGCGCACTGTCAGCGGCGACGTGAATCTCGTATCCGAGTTCGCCCACGAAACCTACTCTCAGCACTCGCGCCTCAACGCCAGCGAGCTTGCCTTCGCGCACGCCCAGGTATGGAAACGCCTGCGCCGACAGGTCGATGTCGGTCAGCGGCTGCAGGACCTGGCGCGATAACGGCCCGGCCAGATTCATCGCGGCGGTGTGACCGGTCACATTCACGATCCCGACGCGCAGCCGCCACATCGTATTCAGGCGCGTGAGTTCCTGATAGACGCTGGACGAACCGGTCGTTGTCGTCGTGAAATAGAAATGCTGCTCGGACAGCCTGGCGATGACACCGTCGTCGATGATGACTCCGGCTTCGTCCACCATCAGGGCATAACGCGTCATGCCGGCCTTGAGCCTGGCAAAGCGCCCGCAGTAGACGCGCTCGAGCAGTTCGGCTGCATCCGGACCATGGACTTCGATCTTTCCGAGTGTGCCGACGTCGATCAGTCCGACGCCACGGCGCACCGCCATTGCTTCCTCGCGCACCAACTCGCTGCGCGAACGCCCGGACCTGGCGTAATACTCGGGACGCAACCAGTGACCGGCATGCATGAACACGGCCGAATTTTCCACGTGGCTGTCGTGCAGCGGCGTGACGCGTTGCGGATTGAACCCGCGCCCGCCCAGGTGCGACATTGGCACCGGATGGTAGAGCGGACGCGCGGTCGTGGAACCAACTTCGCCCGGCGTAGATCTCATGATCCGCGCCAGAATTCGTATCGCATTCATGTTCGAGTGCTTGCCCTGGCTCGGACCCATTCCGATGGTGGAATAGCGTTTGAGCAACTCGATGCTGTCGAATCCTTCCTGCGCGGCATTTTCGAGGTCCTTGAGTTGCAGGTCCTCATCGAAGTCGACGAAATTCTTTGCCTTCGGGTGCGCGAAAACCGGATACGGATGATTGATACCGCCAGCATCGCGCTCGACCGACGGCACGCGTGAGACATCGAAACCGAGCTGGCGCGCCGCGTCCACTCCGGCGCGATGACCATCTTCCTGGCGTTGGGAATAGACGCCGTTGACCCGCCCGGCGGCGAGCACGCCTGCGGGCAATGTCTCAGGGACAAACTGTTCAAGCGCCTGGTCGTATTTCATCTGCGCGCCGGCCTGATACAGCAGCGGCGCTGCCGGCGCGTATCCGACGCTGACAACGAGACCGTCGCAGGCAACGGTTTCACTGCGTGCAGTATCGGTAACGCCACCGCGTGCCAGGGCGCATACGGTGACCGCCTCCACCGAATGTTTGCCGTGGGCTTCGAGCACGGTATGCGCTTGCAGGACACGAACCTCGCGCTGCGCAAGCTCCGCCGCCTCGGGCCCCGAATCCGGCGTGTCAGTCAGATCGACCACCGCCGCCACCTCGACGCCGTTGGCCAAAAGATCAAGCGCAGCCACATAACCATCGGCGTTGGCGGTGAGCACCACCGCGCGACGCATGGGCCGCACGGCATAGCGATACATCAGCCGCTGCGCAGCCGATGCGAGCATCACACCCGGAAGATCATTGTTACGGAAAACAGCGGGCTGCTCGTATACGCCACTGGCGACAATCAGCGCTCGCGCGCGCATTTTTGTAATGCGTATCGCGTCGACCAACGGCACCCAGTTGTCTGCGTAATAGCCGGCGGCAAAAGTCGCGCAACGCACGTCAATGCCGGGCAATGCCTCGATCCGGGCACGCATTTGCTCGAGTTGCTCCAGCGCTTGATCGCCACCTGCGCGCTGGTATCCCAGGCTGCCGCCGATGCGCGCGTTCTCGTCGACCAGCACTACTGACGCGCCAGCTTCAGCGGCCGCGATTGCCGCTGCCATGCCGGCCAGTCCGGCGCCAACCACCAACACGTCACAGTTGTCGTAACGCTTCGGCGTACGAATCCGCGGCGTTGCAGAATCCAGCCGGCCCAGTCCGGTCAGGCGCCGGAACACTCGCTCCCAGAAGGCGCCGAGAAACCGCGGAGTGTGAAACGCCTTGTAGTAAAAACCCACCGGCAGCAACGGCGACAACCAGTCGAAGATGCGGCCGGTGTCCCGGTTGACGCTGCCGCTGGTATTGACCACGGTATAAGCAGCGGCGTTCTCGAGCGCTTCCACGTCGCCGCGCACATTCAGTCGCGCACCTTGCTGCAACATTACATTGGCATCATGGTTTGCCATCGACATGACGCCACGCGGACGGTGATACTTGAAGCTGCGCCCGAGCACTGCCACGCCATTCGCAAGCAACGCACTGCTGATGGTATCGCCGGCAAAACCGGAAAAAGGCTTTGCATCGAAGTGAAATTCCACCGTGTGGGTACGGTCGATCCACTCACCCGCTACCGGCGCGAGCCGCGACTTCATGACTGCGCCTCACCGTCTTCATAGAGGAAGGTGCGCAGCACGCGATCGAGCGCCGTGTCGCGCTCGGCAACAAACCACACCCCGCTGGGCAGGTGCAGCCACCATTCTCGTTTCACGCCGGGCGCACCATTGCGGTTGAACACGTAATCGGCCCACGCCTCATCGGGACAGCCGGTCGGGTCGGGTACCGGGCGCATTTCGCCATAGCAGCGAAATTCCGAAACCGGGCGCAGGCCATTGACCGGGCAACGCATCAGTTTCATGGCAGCTTCGCTCGCATCGGTTGTCCGCTCAATGGCCCACCCATTCAGTGACCAACGGAGGCCGCACCTTTCTCACCGGTAAGCTCGTAGTTGGCAAAACGCCCAAGTGAAAAGCCCTCGATGAGATCGTGGTTGCGATCCTCGGCAACGGTAAACGACATGGTCTCGCCGCTGACCGGGGTTGCTTTGAAACCCCACGTTCCCCAGCCGGCATCCAGATAAAAACCTTCGATCGGCGTCTTGCCCATGATCGGCGCGAAATCCGGCGTCATGTCCGCCATGCCGGCCCACTGCCGGTTCACCTTGACGTGCGACAGGCAGGGCAGCAGGTCGAGCATGTTGGCACTGAGCGATTCGGCAAAATCGAACGTCGAGCGCGTTGAATGCAGTTCATAGGGATCAAGCGAGGCGCCCATAACCAGTTCGCCACGTGCCGATTGCGACACGTAGATGTGCAGGCTCCCGGAAACGATGATGGGATCGAGCCAGGGCTTCATCGGCTCGCTCACCATCGCCTGCAGTGGATGAATGCTGATCGGCGTACGCAGCCCGACCATTTGCGTCAGCCGTGGCGTCGAGCCGGCGACCGCGCACAACACCTTGCGCGTCTGTATGGTGCCGCGATTGGTGCGTACCGCGCAGACCTTGCCATGCTCGACATCAATGCCGAGCGCTTCGGTCTTCTGGTGAATCTCGACACCGCGCCGGTTGGCCTCGCGTGCATAGCCCCAGGCAACGGCATCATGGCGCGCAATGGCGCCCGGTGCATGGTAGAGCGCGCCGAGCACCGGCGCATGACCGCCGCATTGCAGGTCGATTTGCGGAACCGCTTTGGCGACCTCGTCCGGGCCAACCAGCTCACTGTCGACTCCGAGATGCTTGTTGACTTCGGCACGCCAGCGCATGGTTCGCACCGCCGAATCGGTATGTGCAAGCGTGAAGTGCCCGCGGGTGGAAAAGAACAGGTTCAGATCGAGATCGGCGGACAGGTCACGCCACAGCCTGAGCGAACGGTCGTAAAAGGCCACCCCTTCAGGCGTCAGGTAGTTGGAGCGAATAATGGTGGTATTGCGTGCGGTATTACCGCCGCCGAGATAGCCCTTTTCGAGCACCGCTACGTTGTTGATGCCGTGATTGCGCGCCAGGTAATAGGCTGCCGCCAGGCCATGCCCGCCACCGCCGATGATAACCACGTCGTAGGCTGGCTTGAGCCGCTCGGGCGCCCGGAACATACGCGGCTCCGGGTAGGGTCGAGGCAGGGCGAAACGAAGCAGTCGTAGCGGCACGGGCTCAACGATCTGTTGATGGTGACAACAATGCTGCGACGCATCAGCATGATTGTCAATACTGTGGTGAAAAATATATTCTTAGCAGGAAACATTGATCCTGGCGACCAGACCGCGTCCGGTGCTGGCAGACGGGCGGTTCCCGTCTGATAGAATCGGCCGATCCGTTTGCCGGCAAGACCGCTGATCATGACCGTTCGACCGGCCCGCCAGTGCCGACATGGCCCGGGACCTGCGTCAGTGTGCTGCGACACGAAAAACAACCGGACAACCAGCCAAACCGATCAAACCCCGAACCGATCAAGTACCCACACCGATGCGACTTGCCTTCATCCTCGACCCGCTGGAGAGCATCAAGACCTACAAGGACACGTCCTACGCGATGATGCAGGAAGCCGTTGCCCGCGGGCATCGCCTCGAGGTCATGTACCAGGAGGACCTGGTATGGGAAAACGGCCAGGTGAGCTGTTACACCCGGGAGCTTGAGTTAACGGGCGATGACAAGAACTGGTACCGCGCAGGCGAACGCCACGCGCACTCGCCACAGGATTTCGACTGCATCCTGATGCGCAAGGATCCTCCGTTCGACATGGAGTACGTCTACAGCACTTACCTGCTGGAGCTGGCCGAGAAGCAGGGCGCGACGGTCTTCAACCGGCCGACGGCGATCCGCGATTTCAACGAAAAGCTGTCGATTGCGCGTTTTTCGCAATTCACCGTACCAACGCTGGTCACCCGGCAGGATGCACTGATTCGCGAATTTGCCGGGCACCATGGCGACATCATTCTCAAACCACTGGATGGTATGGGTGGCCACTCCATCTTCCGTTCGCGTCATGACGACCCGAATCTCGGCGTGATTATTGAAACACTGACCCTGATGGGGCGCAAAACCATCATGGTGCAACGCTACATTCCGGAAATCAGCGCGGGAGACAAGCGCGTGCTGGTCATTGACGGCGAACCGGTGCCATATACGCTGGCACGCATCCCCGAGGGCGGCGAGCATCGCGGCAACCTGGCTGCCGGCGGACGCGGAGTCGCCATGCCGATTACGCCACGGGAGCGCGAGATTGGGGAAACGCTCGGCCCGGTACTCAAGGAGCAGGGACTACTACTGGTCGGACTCGATGTGATTGGCGGCAACCTGACCGAAGTCAATGTCACCAGCCCTACCTGTATGCGCGAAATTCACGACCAAACCGGCTGCCACGTCGCCGCTATTTTCATCGATGCCGTTGAACGTAATGTGGGGCAAACAACTGCAGCGGCGGGCGCGCACTGAACGGCACTTGATGAACATGGCCACAGCGTAACCCGGGGGTACAATCACCAAATGCCTGATTCGGCTGCCTCGCGCAACATGGTTGGAATACTCCTCATTACTCACGGCACTCTGGGCGAGAGCCTGATTCATTGCGCCAGCCATGTCATCGGTGAACGCCCACCTTACGTGATGCAGCTCGGAGTGACACCGCAGGACGATCCGGAGCGGATTGTGCCGCAGGCGATCAAGCTTGTACGCGCGTTGGACCACGGCAATGGCGTGCTGATTTTTTCCGACATCTATGGCGCCACACCCTGTAATATCGCTGCCCGTCTACTTTCACCGGGCAAAATCGAAGGCATCGCGGGCGTCAATCTGCCAATGCTGATTCGCGCCCTGACCTATCGCACTGATCCGTTGCGTACGGTCGTCGACAAGGCGTTATCGGGTGGCGCGGAAGGCGTCATGCAAATACCGTTTTCACAGTTGCGCAATGCTGCATCAGCAAATCGAAATCGTTAACCGCCTGGGCCTGCATGCACGGGCTTCCGCCAAGCTCACCCAGCTCGCCGGCAGCTTCCAGTGTGACGTGTGGATGGAGCGCGACGGTCGCCGGGTCAATGCCAAGAGCATCATGGGCGTGATGATGCTGGCAGCGGCGAAGGGCAGCAGCGTCGGCCT
>JASFUE010000126.1:0-8960 GCA_050050435.1 Burkholderiales bacterium
TTGCGCCCGAGCTGGATCTGTCTCGCCAGCAAGGTCGCGGCTTCGCGCGTGTACCGGGAATATGTCCTCTCTGTTTGCCATCTAAACCGTCTGGATTGACCCGTATAATGGTCACAAAACTACGCTATGACTGTTTGAGTAGCCATTCCTTAAGCAAGTGTAAAGAGCAATTGACCACCAAACTATCCGCGAAGGTTATTTATGACCATTGTACTGGTCATTTTCCGTTTATTCGGGCTCTGCGAGCGGCCCGGTGGCTGACCCGGCGTGCGGCCGGTCTTAGTCCTCAAAACAGAACCGGGGCTTACGCCCCGGCCCTTTCGCGGGACGTGTCTTTGATCGGGATCAGCCTTCCTTTGAGTTCCCGCGCAACATAGGTCTGGATCACCCGACACGTAAACTCTTGCGGCGTCACGCCGGGAACCGGGTCCGCGTGAACGCCGAGGAAACTTCGATTTGAGCGATTGAACAAGGAACACGATCACTTGGTCGCCGTGTCGCTTGCCGGCATGGCAGCAAGATTCAATTCACTCGGTGAGTCGCTGGACGATTGAATTTAAGTCCGTGAGTTCCGGTTCGATCGAGCAGTCGCTGCCACGTTGGGAGTCCGGGTAGAGGCTCAGGGATAGCGGTGCCCAGCCGGACCGAGACCGCGGAATGGGATACCACCCTGGGTGGCGGGCGGGAGCCATCGCCGTTGCCAGGCACCACTGCCGGCGGTGCTGGAGTGTCGACGTGATCACAAATTTAATGCCTATGGGTGCCGATGCAGATAAGTACGTCGCTCGTCTTGTATTTCTCAGAAGAGGTTTGTTGACCATGAGTATGAGGCACTTTTTGTTGTCAGCAGCCGTGTTGGCTACTGCGGCGAATGCGGGGGACTCGACCCTCGACGCAGCTATTGGTGGCGGCATCGGAGGCGCGGCTGGCGCGGCCATAGGAAACGAAGTCGGGGGTCGCGATGGAGCCATCATAGGTGGCGCACTGGGCGGTGCTGTCGCAGCGGCTGTGACCACGGATTCTGGGCACCGCCACGACCCGCCGCCTCCCGCACAGCATCATCACTACCATGCTCCCTCACGTGGGATTTGTCCGCCGGGACAGGCGAAGAAAGGTCACTGCTGATCCGCGCAGATGCTGCCTCGAAATAGGTTCATGATAGGTCAATTCTGTGTTATGGCCGAGGAGGACGCTGGTGGTGGAGACAATTCAGGCGATGATAGCGGAAATTCTGGAGATGCCCCTGCCGCTCCTGATACCGATAATGATTCTGGCGGTGATGGTGCCGATGATGGCGGTGGCGATGATAGCAGAAGCTATTCGTGGTGTGAGGATTAGCCGCAGCGCCTCGCGAATGGGGACGACAAACGACTGAATATTTCTCCCGGCATCAACCGGCGGCTCGCGGCGCGGTTTAATGCCTGGAGACAGTTATCCGGCCGGTTCACCGGCTGGCCGTGACCTGAGCCTGCCGGTTGCGGCTCTTCAGGGTTCTGATCAATCCCTCTACGTCCTCCCTGCGCAGGATGGCCGAGAATTCCGACCGATAGTTGCTTACCAGACTGATGCCTTCGATACGAATGTCGTACACAAGCCAGGGGCCACGCCGGTTGTGGGCCAGGAAGCTGATCTCGATCGGCGCACCGTCGGCACCGTAGATTCTCATGTTCACCGTGGCGCGGCCCTTGCGGGGCGCCTGTCCGGCTTGAGTGACGTCGATGCGTCCGCCCCGGTAGGCCATCAACGAGGTCGCGTAGGTGCGCACCAGCAGGGTCCGGAATTCGCCGGTGAATTCGTCCAGCGCGGCGGCGTCTACCCGGCGCGCATGCTTGCCCAGCACGATGCGTGCAATGCGCGGCATGTCGAGATGCGGCACCACGATGTGGGTCACCAGCGCATAGAGTTCGTCACTGCGCCCGGGGTCTGGTGCGTCATCGGCGTTCAACCGATCCAGCACCTGCTGAACGGCCTCCTCTATAACGGCGGCGGGCGAGCTAGCCTCGATCGCAGCCTGGCCGTTGGCGACATTGCTCAAGGCGTGCGGCTGTGGCTCGCCGGCACGGGCGACACCGTGCAGGACTGACAACAGCGCAAGCCCCATCAGGTAGGTCAGGTAGTCCTTTCGCATCGGGTTACTCCTGGTCACTGTAGGGCCGCGGCCGCAGCCTGCTCGCGGGTGTAGAAGAACCCACCGCGAATGAATCCCGCGATGACCGTATCCTTGAGGGCGCTCACGTGTCCCTGGGCATCTCGCTTTACCACCCACAGATCGGGTAGCCCTTCCAGCAGATGCATGGGTGCCGATCGGCCGTCGGCGAAGCGGGAGAGCTCGGCCTGGCCAGTCACCACGTTGTAAAATGCCGGTGTGAAACCGTTAGAGCGGTTTTGCTCGCTGACGCCACCGGTGCCAACGAAAGCCAGGTTCTGCTTCCTGAGTGTTTCCGCGGTCAACAGGTTGTTCATGGGTCAAGCCTCATTGAATCAGGGGCCGCCACACTTTGCAGGTCGACAATCACGTTCAGGATCCTGGCCATGGCGCGTACCCCTCGGATCAATTTGCTGCAGTTTCAACTTTACGGGATTGCACGCCGCCAGCGTTATGAGCAATTTGCCTGATCGTGGTAGTTTGTTGCGGTATCATGGACACTGTAAGACGCGTCATCCGCCACCGCATTGGCGCCCCTTCCGTTCCAAAAAAGCGCAAAACCTCACTTGTTGCCGTGGGATGACAGCCCCGATATTCACTTGAGAAGAATCTGCACCATACCGATAGCAGTGAATAGCAGGAAGCAGGCATCTGGTTGATGCCTCGATCCCGAGTTAGGCACTGTCCCGATTTTCGCTTGGACAAAGGCGTCCAGCTACGCCAGCGCGGAATACTATGTGGTTGAGGTCGTGGACGAATCCGGCGACACAATATGGGGCGGTTTTGATGCGGACTTTACGCCCCTGGTGACGATGCCCCAGAGCAATGCGCCGAGTATCGGATACAACTCTGACGAAACAGCCACTCTGGCTACGCTTGGACCGGGGCGCCACTATCAGTTACGCGTGTATGCCACAGGCACTGACGCGGGCGAAGCGAAAGGTTACCGGCTGCTCTCGGCCAGCGAGACCCTTGACGGGATCTTCAGGGTGGCGCCCATGTAACCAGACGCCATCGGTGGTGTAAACCGTGACCAGTGTCGGCCATCCGGGACCCCGCACCAGCGGGGTCTTCTCTGCCGAGTGAACGGCAAGTTATGGCGTGCGCCATGTAAAGGCGGCGTTTTCCCCTTGCGTGAGAGGCCCACCCGGTCATCACTCGTGCGCGAGGTAGCGATGTGGTCAACCTGAATGGCGCTCCAATGAAAGGGTAGTTGCGGCGAGGCGTCAATCCGTATCACTGTCCACGCCATCGTCCAGCGAAGTCAGCAATCGGATGTCGTCGTCCAGCAGCTCCGGTACTTCTGCTTCAAAACCCATGTCGGCGTCGAGCGTTTCAACGGAAAAGATAAATTACTAAGGAGTACTTAAGTAAGCGGACAGGATTCTACGGGACACGCCATGAATACATCCCTGTAGGCTCGACGGCGGCGTCCCTGCCGCCGACGATCCCGTATCATCATGTCCGCTTACTTTGTTCCGGTTTAGTAACAGACATCCCTAAACTGAAACGCGCCCGCTGTGACGGGCGCGCCGGAATGCCGGCAACCTATACCGTTCGGCATGCAGCCGTGGGCGCGGCGCTCTTTTCCCGGTTGGCCCGCCAGCGGCTGTGCTCACACTGTCACCGGTCAGCGGCTCGGCGCTTGGGCTGCCCCGTTGCTGGTCTTTTCAGGCGTCAAGGCTGCCACCTGTCTATCCCTGTTACGCGCAGGCCGAGCCCGCTTCTTGATCCGGGAAAATTCCCAGACGGTCAGTGCGAGACCGATCATCAGCATGGTAAATACGAAAATCGCAGGATACAGGATATCGGGTTCGTTCATGACGCCTCCCTGCTGGCTGCAAGCGCTGCAAGCTTGAAATAGATACCGAACGTCAGAATAGACGGCACCCATATCGCGGTGAAAATGCCGTGGTCCTTGAAGCCGTTGAACCACAGATAAGCGGATACCGCGAATGAGACCACCACTGCAAGTAAGATGAAAACATCGGACCACTTGAACATAATCAGCTACCTCCTTAAAGATCTATAACCAGCACGGTGCTAGCGGTCCCAGAAAGCGATCGCGGCGAGAAGCAGACCCGCCACCGTGATCGAGGCCGGGGTTCGCATACCGGCGACACCGAACACCTCCACCATGGTCGGCACCCACTCAAGCCAGCCGATCAACAGCCAGCAGAAGAACAACGCGGCGGTCAGAACGCCCGCCAGGCCGAGCAAGAGTCGGGTTCGGCCTATCTCTTGGCGACGATCAAGCATCGGCACGGAACAACGGCGCATTGGCGCGCGAGACGGTGAGCAACCGGCCGGGGTGGAAAATGACTCCTCCACCCCGGTCCAACTGCGTCAGGTCCGAGCCGTCAGAGCTTCGACACCATATCAGGCGGCATCATGACGGCGTCGATCACGTGAATAACGCCGTTGCTGGTCACAATGTCCGTCTTGATCACCTTGGCGTTATTCACCATCACGGATTCACCCACCCTGATTGTCAGAGGCTGGCCCTCCACGGTGGCAGCACTGCTCAGCGTGACGACCTCGGCTGCCTTCACGGTGCCAGGTACCACGTGGTATGTCAGCACCTTGGTCAACGCCTGCTTATCCGACAGCAGCGCGTCCAGTTGCGCCTTGGGGATCTGCGCAAAGGCGGCATCCGTCGGTGCGAACACCGTGAACGGGCCCGGCCCCCTCAGGGTCTGCTCCAGACCTGCCGCCTGAACCGCGGCAACCAGCGTGTTGAAGCTGCCAGCCTCAACAGCGGTGTCGACGATATCCGGCTGGGCCGAAGCCTGAGCGCTGCTGCTGTGTTGCGCGTCGTAACCCATCCCGGTGCGGTACGCGCGGGCGGGGGCGTAGATGCCGGTCGCAGGCTGATACAGTGCCGGCGAGAAACCCGCGGCGTTGCCCGGCGCCATCCGTTCGGCGTCGTTGCAGTTCGGGCCCGCAAGCGCGGCCGTTGCACCGAGTGCGATGCCCAGGGCAGGCCCGAGTGCGGCTGAAAGCTTGGTAATTCTGGTCATGACTATGCCTCCTGATGCTGAGTGACGGGCGCCGGAGAAACAGGTTGGTCTCCGGGCCCGGATTCCGCGCCGGGACCGATGCATCCCATCAGCCGGCGCGGACAACGATGATTCTGCAGCCCGGCTTTACGAGCCCGGGAAACTACCGGCAGGAATCTGGTGTAGACAATACCTGTACATCCCGGAGCCTGTCAACGTTTTTTATTTGACATTTCTTGTACAGCCCCGTTTCTGAGACCGGCACGGGAACTGCCGAACGCTTGACTGGCCGCGGCGCGGCCATCCGGCCACGTCCACCGCCTCGATGGAGATGCACCCTTCACTCTGCTGGCCCTGGATAACGAAGCTTTTGTGCAGGTCCCCATGCCACAGCTCGACGCTGTGCTTTGAGGTGAGGCGATGCCGAGCGAGTTACCTGCCCTCGCCACCCAGCTCCAGGTCGAACTCGGCAGCCCCGACCGTCGCGATTCCCAGATGGCCGTCGACGGTCACGAGGTCGCCGTTTTTGGGCGTTTCAGCCGCGTTGCGCACGCCGTTGACGCACGGGATGCCGAGCTCTCGCGCGAGGATTGCACCGTGGATCAGCATTCCGCCGCGGCGTTCAACAGTAGCGCTCGCGAGCGGTACCAGGTGTGTCATAGTCGGCTGGATGGCGTCGCAGACCAGGACTTCGCCCTCCCGGAACTTGCCGAGGTCGCCGCACCCTCGACTGCAGCGCTGATGAACTTTGATGTCCTGTGGCACCCCATGCCTGTGCTTAGCACGGGCGGGATGCAGTATGCTTACCATGGGTGGGGTGCAGCTCGACAGCGTCATCAACCTGTCGTTGCTATCCGCCACAAGGAGGACCCCGAGATGGCCAAACCAACCCAAAGGATTCAGCGAGTTTTTGTCTGCAGCACCTGCGCACTGGCACTCAGTGCGACCGGTGGCAGCGCCTACGAGTCCAGGCAAAACCGCGGCACAAGGCTTTCGTCGCGCCCGCCGCCACCCGGCGCACAGGAACCAGATATCGCTGAAGCAGCAACAGCAGCCAGGGATTTCCATACGCTCGTCAAAGCGGTAGTCGTTGCAGATCTTCACGGTACGCTGCGTGGAGAAGGGCCGTTCACCCCCCGATCGGACGGGCTACTGTCCACTCCAGTGGCGTGATGTGCTGCAGCGAAATGCAGGGCCAGCCGCACCGAAACCATGCGTATCCACCATGAAATTCCTGAAAACTCACCAGAACAGTGCGTTGCGCGCCCGGATTGGAGTGGGCCGTTCGCAAAAAGCTACCCCCGGTATTGTTGCTCGGGACCTTGCTGCCATTGGTGATCGCGTTGACCAATCGGCTTTTCCGCCCGACGCCTCCGCTTCGCAGGTGGCCAGACACATCAAGCTCGTCGACACTCTGTGCATTGCAACCGCGGTGATCGCCTGGGCATCCGTGTTGACGGTCGCCATCGCCTGTGTAGTGGTGGTCGTGATGAGGGGGCCGGCGTACGTTGCCGATGCCTACCGCGTCGAGGATGCCGAGCGGCCGCGATTGCGACGCTGACCGACGTGAGTCAATCAACCGGGGGCTACTCATGCCTATGTTAGAATCAGCGCGTCCCGAGGAGTGACAAATGAGCGCATTGCCTGAAACGGAAACCCCGACCATTCGTGTCGCCACCAGTAGTTGTCTGCTCGGCGAGGAGGTGCGCTTCGACGGCGGGCACAAGCACAACGGCTATCTCACCAAGACCCTGGCGCGCTACTTCGAATTCGTTCCATTCTGCCCCGAGGTGGCGATCGGTCTGGGGGTGCCGCGCCCTCCGATTCGTCTCATGCTCAAAGGCAAGGAGGTGCGGGTGGTCGGTGTTGCCGATCCGACGCTCGATGTGACCGAGGATCTGGTCGAGTATGGGCGCACCGTTGCAGCACGCCTGGACGGCATCAGCGGCTACATTTTCAAACGCGGCTCGCCCAGTTGCGGAATGGAGCGCGTCAGGATCTACTCCGAGAAAGGAATGCCGGTCGATTCCGGTGCAGGCTTCTTTGCACAGACCATAATGGAGGAACGTCCCCTGCTGCCCATCGAGGAAGAGGGGCGGCTCATGGACCCGATCCTGCGGGAAAACTTCGTCGAGCGTGTTTTTGTCTACCACCGCTGGCAGTCACTGTGCCGGTCCGGACTGACGCCCGCCAAGCTGGTCGACTTTCATACCAACCACAAGTTCAGCGTGCTGGCGCACGACGAGCCGGTGTACCGCGAGCTCGGGCAACTGGTCGCCCAGGCCGGCAGCGCCGATCTGCCGCAACTGGCGGAGCGCTACGCGACGCTGTTGATGACGGCTATGAAGAAGCGCGCAACGCGCAAGCTGCACAGCAACGTGTTGACGCACATAATGGGTTATCTCAAGGACAAGATCGACGGCGGTGACAAAACCGAGTTGCTGGACATCATAGACAAGTACCGGCACGGGCAGATTCCGCTTATCGTGCCGATTACGTTGTTGAAACATCACCTGAGGCGCTATCCGGACGACTATATCGCGCGCCAGTACTACCTGAATCCTCATCCGGAGGAACTGATGTTGCGCAACAGCCTGTAATCGGCTGTCAGCGGACAGGGTTGTGATTCCGATAGCCGGAGGGTTGAGCTTTTTTTCGATCCGTTCCTACGACAAAAACGGGGAGGCATGGGTCGAGGGACGCACGGTGCAATGCGCCGACGTCGAGGTGGGTGCATCCCTTCGCGTCGAGGCGCGCATGCGTTCCCTGGAGTTCAACAAGGACGGCAGCTTCAGCCTGCGCGATGGGCCGTACGTGCAGCGCTTTCTGGATGGTTGCTACCCCGTGCACCTGTCAATGGACATCCAGTTGCGGCGCATCTATCTGCGTTTTCTGGATTCGGTGCGCCTGCGTAAGAGCTGTTCCAGCAGTCCTCGACCCACTCCCAGACATTTCCGTAGACATCATACCGGCCCCGAGGGTTGGCCGCGAAGCTGGCCATCGGCGCGGTGCGGACGAAGCCATCGTCGCAGTCGTTGACGGCGAAGCTCGGCTAGTCTTGCAGTGCGCTATCGTCGGCGGCGTTGGCGATGCTGCATATCGCATCAGTTGCGTCGCCGGTGTAATAGACGATGTCGCTTCCGGCGCGGGACGCATATTCCCATCAGTGCTTCTCTCCAGGTCCCCGAGGGGGGCGATTGGCACGGTCCAGCTCTCCGGGCGCGGCACGCGGACTCAATTGATCGAGCCGGTGTTGGGGTTATCCGCCATGTCGTCGTAGATCTTCCTCAGGCCGGACATGTTGTCCGAGCCGTGCAGCTCGATGTCGAGATATTCTCGCTTGTTCGTCTCGGATTCGAAATAGATTTTCAACGCACTGTCACCAGTTCCCTCCACCACAAAGGGGGCGTTTTCCAGATCGGTGACGTCATTCATGGAAATCGGGTCGCGCGTGGTAGTCAGCATGATGTTGCTCCTTTGTTCCGCCGTTTAGCGGTTTTGATCAGTCTGCGTGACTGGGTATCCGGTCCCGCGGCTGAGGTTTACACACTGGCGAGCGGATGATCCGCGAATAGTTTACATAACGTGTACAAAGAAGATTATGATGCCAATCGAACGCAGAGGGAAGCTCGCAAGGCTTCCAATTTGAAGTAACCACAAGTGTTTTTACAACTATATGTAACAATTGAAAAATAATAATTTTCATCATTCAGTATATCAAGTATTCTTGGCATGTGTTCCGGCTAAAATAGTTGTACATTTTCTCGCGCATGTGTATCTTGGTCCAACATCTTGGGAAAACGAAGGCTATGAAT
>JASFUE010000127.1:0-8954 GCA_050050435.1 Burkholderiales bacterium
GCAGTATTTGCAGACGCGGGTATGGTGGGCAATGACTATAACTACATTTTTTCGGAGATCCGCTACACGTACGGCTTGGCGGTCAGCTGGTTCTCGCCACTTGGCCCGTTACGCCTGAGTTATGGATTCCCGTTGAACGAGCAGCCCGGTGACGATATCGAGCGGCTTCAGTTCACGATTGGTAGAACGTTCTGAGATTCGGCGGAAAGCGCGCTCAGGACATATGTTGAAGGAGATATTGACGGTGAAAAGTTTGTTGCTGGCACTTGCGGGCTGTGTGTTGCTTGTAAACGGCTCGGTGGCGGTTTCGCAGGAACTGAAAATCGGATTCGTCAGTACAGAGCGCGTGTTCCGTGAGGCGGCGCCGGCTGTGGAAGCGTTGAAGCGGCTCGAAAAGGAATTCGCGCCGCGAGAAGCAGAGATCAAGGACGTGACCGAAAAGGGACGCGCGCTCAAGGAAAAGCTGGAAAAGGAAAGCATGACGATGAGCGCTTCGGAGCGGCGCAACAACGAGAACGAACTGGGTCGTCTGAGCCGCGAGCGGCAGCGATTGGAACGTGAGTTTCGCGAGGAGCTGAATCTGCGCAAGAACGAAGAGTTGGCGGCAGTGCTGCAGCGCGCGAACAAGGTGATCCAGGAAATCGCGGAAAAGGAGAAATTCGACCTGATTCTCCAGGAGGCGGTTTACCGCAGTCCTCGTCTTGATATTACCGACAAGGTTATCGAGGCGCTGGACAACAAGAAGAAGTAACCGGAACGGCCGTCCGGGTCCAAAAACAGCCGCTAATCGCTGTACTCGGCCGCAATGACTGAGACATCGCCCAAGGACTATTCGCTCTCTGAACTGGTCGATCGTTTTGGCGGCGAAGCTATCGGAGATGCCTCGATCCGCATCTCGCGAATCACCTCACTCGAGCTGGCGCAGCCCGGCGACCTGACTTTCATTACCAGTGCGCGGTATCGAGGGGAGCTGAACAAGACCCGCGCCAGCGCGGTTATCCTTGCCCGTGACCTGGCCGATGCCACCACGGTGGCGCGCATCGTCTGTGACAATCCCTACGCCTACTATGCAAGAACGTGCGCCTTGCTCAATCCGCCTCGGGCATATCCAGGCGGGGTTCACGAAGCCGCGAGCGTTGCGTTGAGCGCGCAACTTGGCGCCGGTGTGAGCATCGGGCCAGGTGCCGTTGTCGATGAGCGTGCCCGGATCGATGCCGGCGCGCGTATCGGGGCCGGTTGTTATGTCGGGCGTGAGGCGCATATCGGTGCCAACACCTTGTTGCATGCGAATGTGATTGTCTATGATGACTGCGTCATTGGTGAGCGCGGGATAATCCATTCCGGCGCAGTTATCGGCGCCGATGGTTTTGGTATGGCGATGGAAGGCGGACGCTGGGTGAAGATTCCGCAGATAGGCCGTGTGCTGATCGGTTCGGACGTGGAGGTCGGTGCAAATACGACGATCGATCGTGGTGCTCTCGGTGACACCGTCATCGAGGACGATGTCAAGATGGATAACCAGATACAGGTCGGGCACAACTGTCACATCGGAGCGCATACGGCAATCGCCGGCTGCGTCGGCATTGCCGGCAGTGCGCGCATCGGGCGTTATTGCCGAATCGGCGGCGGCGCAATGATTCACGGGCATATCGAGATTGTTGATAACGTGGAAGTGTCGGCCGGCACATTGATTCCGAAATCGGTCGGTAAACCCGGCAAGTACACTGCATTGTTCCCGATGAGCGAACATCAGGAATGGTCCAGAAACGCGCCGCTGATCCGGCATTTGCGCGATCTGCGCGATCGTGTCCGGGAATTGGAAAGAGCAGCCAACAAGAAGCGGGAAACAAACGATCAGGACACTACGGGGAAGTTCAAATGAAGCTCGAGAAGAACGACATTCACGAAATAATGCGGTTGCTGCCCCACCGGTACCCGTTTCTGCTGATAGATCGCATACTGTCCTGTGAGGCGGGCGAGGAAATTGTTGCCCTGAAAAATGTCACGATCAACGAACCGTACTTTCAGGGACACTTTCCCAGTTATCCGGTCATGCCGGGTGTGTTGATCATCGAAGCCATGGCGCAGGCCTCGGCAATGCTGGCATACGCAACGTTCGACTTGAAGCGCGACGACAAGAACGTTTTCTTTTTTGTGGGCATCGACGGCGCTCGCTTCAAGAAACCGGTAACGGCCGGCGATCAGCTGATCATTAAAGTGAGAATCGTGCGCAGCATCAAGGGTATCTGGAAATTCGCCGGCAGCGTCTATGTAGACGAAAAGCTGGTTTCGGAAGCCGAACTGATGTGCACCATGAGGCCCGTATGATTCACGAGACGGTAATAGTGCATCCCGGTGCAAAGATTGCCGCGAATGTCCGGATCGGGCCGTATTCGGTGATCGGAGAGCATGTCGAGATCGGCGAGGGGACCGAGATCGGAATGCACGCGGTCATTACCGGCCATACGCGCATTGGATGCAGAAATCGCATACTGCATCATGTTTCTCTGGGCGAGATTCCACAGGACAAGAAATACGCTGGCGAGCCAACGCGCCTTGAAATTGGCGACGACAACGTCATAAGGGAGTTTTGCACTTTCAACACCGGTACCGCCCAGGATCTGGGCTACACCCGCCTGGGTGACCGCAACTGGATGATGGCCTATGTCCACCTGGCGCACGATTGTGTCGTGGGCAACGATACGATATTTGCGAACTGTGCCCAGCTTGCCGGCCATGTGGAAGTGGGTGACTTTGCCATTCTCGGCGGATATACCGGCGTGCACCAGTTCTGCAGGGTGGGTGCCTATTCCATGACCGGTGTGTCCTCGGTCGTGCTGGCCGACGTGCCGCCTTTCGTCATGGCCATGGGCAATACCGCACAACCTTATGGTCTGAATACCGAAGGTCTCAAGCGACGTGGTTTCTCTCCCGACGTTATCAGGGAAATCCGCAAGGCATACAAGACGCTTTACCGTTCCGGTCTAAAGCTGGAAGAAGCGCGCGAAATCATTGCCGAGCAGGTAAAAGCCTGTCCACAGCTCGCGATCTTCTCCGACTTTCTCGCCACCACCAAGCGCAGCATCATTCGCTGATTGGACATGAGTCAGACCGCTGCCCGCAAGCTGCGCGTCGCCATGCTCGCGGGCGAGGCATCAGGCGATTTGCTGGGCAGCCACTTGCTCAGCGCGCTCAATGCGCGTTTCCCGGAGCTGTCGGCGTTCGGAATTGGCGGGCCGAAGATGCAAAACCAGGGATTTGAAGTCTGGTATCCGATGGAACAACTGGCGGTGCGGGGCTATGTCGAAGTCGTGCGCAGCTTGCCAAAATTGCTCAGGCTCCGCGGTGAGATCAAACGCCGGCTGATTCGCGAAAAACCGGATCTGTTTATCGGAATCGATTCACCGGACTTCAATCTGGAACTGGAGCGCAAGCTCAAGGCGGCAGGTATTCCGACAATTCATTACGTCAGTCCGTCGATCTGGGCGTGGCGCGGCGAGCGCATCCACAAGATCAAACAATCCGTGGACAAAGTGCTGGCACTGTTTCCCTTCGAGGTGCCGATTTATGAAAAGGCGGGAATTCCCGTTTCCTATGTCGGGCATCCGCTGGCCGACGAATTACCGGAATACCCCGACCATGATGGCATGCGCGAACAGTTAAAGATTCCTCACGGTGCCAGCGTCGTGACGCTGTTGCCGGGCAGCCGGCAAAGCGAAGTGCGGCAAATGTCGGATCTGATGATCGCCACCGCACGGCAGATTCACGAACAAATCGAAAATGTTCACTTTCTCGTTCCGTTGGTGAGTCGCGAAACACGGCTGATTTTCGAAGGCACGTTGTACCGTCAGGGCGCGGAAAACCTGCCGCTGACCATCCTGTTCGGGCACGCACATGAGGCGATGACCGCAGCCCATGCCACCTTGGTGGCTTCCGGGACGGCCAGCCTCGAGGCGGCATTGCTGAAGTGTTCCATGGTGATCACCTACACGATGCCGGCGTTATCGGCCTGGATCATCCGCCACAAGGCGTATCTGCCCTATGCCGGCCTGCCCAATATTATTGCCGGTGAGTTTATCGTCCCCGAATTGTTGCAGGAGGAGGCGACACCGGAGAATCTGGCGCAGGCAGTGTGTAATCTGCTGAGAAATCCGCGCTTGCGTGCCCGCTTGCGGGAGCGTTTCGAATCGATGCACAGGGAGTTGCGCCAGGGCACGGCGGCGCGCGCGGTGGAAGCGATTGAACCGTTTCTGGTCCCGGGTGCGGGCAGCTCATGAATGCCGGCAGGCAGTTGATTTGCGGCGTTGACGAAGCAGGCAGGGGGCCATTGGCCGGCGACGTGTTTGCAAGCTGCGTCATTCTTGATCCGAGTCGCCCGATTGCCGGTCTGGCGGACTCGAAGAAACTGACGGTGTCCAGACGCGGAGCGCTTGCCGGGCTCATTCGGCAGCACGCGCTCGCCTGGTCAGTCGCGAGCGCAAGTGTTGATGAAATCGATCGGCTCAATATTCTCCACGCGTCCATGCTGGCCATGCAACGGGCCGTGGAAATGCTGGACCTGAAACCGGCGCTGGTCATGGTCGATGGAAACCGCTGTCCAGAGCTGGCGTATCCGTCGAGGGCGGTCGTCAGGGGTGATGCGACGGTGGAGCAGATCTCGGCTGCCTCGATTCTCGCCAAAGTGGCGCGGGACGCCTACATGCTGCAGTTGCATGTGCAATATCCCGTTTACGGATTCGACCGGCACAAGGGTTACCCGACCAAAGACCACATCGCGGCATTGCGACAGCATGGTCCCAGCCCGGTGCACCGGCGCAGCTTCGCACCCGTGCGTGACCTTGGAGCCAACAGCAGCGCGATGGCGCGATCGCAGCCCGATGGCGCGCCTGATGCGACGTTTTGATGTGGCACCCGCCGGTGCGGCAGACCTGGTCCGCTCTGGGACGCCGCCTCTAATAGATATGCCGCTGCAGATTGGCCTGATGCAGGATGACGGTGGCGAGTTCCTCGATTGACCGGGTGGTGGTGTCGAGTACAGGAATGTTTTCCTGGCGCATCATCGCCTCGGCGGCGCGCACCTCGTGTTCACAATTTTCCAATGATGCGTAACGGCTGCCGGGACGGCGTTCATCGCGAATACGCTGCAGGCGTTCCGGGCGGATGGTCAGTCCGAACAGCTTGTTGCGATGTGCCTGTACAGAACCCGGCAATTTCATGTCGATGAAATCCTCCGGGATCAGCGGATAGTTGGCAGCCCGAATGCCGTATTGCAGACCGAGATAGAGGCAGGTCGGCGTTTTTCCACAGCGTGATACGCCAACGAGAATGATGTCGGCAGCCTCCAGATCCTTGGTCGACTGTCCGTCATCGGAGGCAAGGGCAAAATTCACCGCATCCATGCGGTTGTAGTACTCGTTGTTACTGGCGCTGTGTGACCGGCCCACCGTATGTGAGGAATGGATGCCAAGCTCGTTTTCCATCGGTGCGATAAAGATCTGGAAGCAGTCCAGATAGAGCGCATCGGCCTGACGCACGATTTCAGACAGTTCACTGTTGACCAGCGTACTGAAAACCAGCGGCCGGTTGCCGTCGTCGAGGCAGGTTCGGTTAATACGAGCAACCGTTTCCCAGGCCTTGTCTTCGGAATCGACGAACGGCACTGTGATTTCTGTAAAAATGACGTCGTCGAACTGCGTCAGCAGGCTGTGCCCGAGCATTTCGGCGGTAATTCCGGTACGGTCGGATACGAAAAAGGCGGTCCGCCTCATGGGCATATTTGTTGTGGTGCAAGATGATGCATCGGCCGGTAAAATAACATCTTTTAGAGTTTGTTTCTGCATGATGTCACGACGAGGACAGCGATGAGCGAAGAGCGTTACGTAATCCCCTTTGAAAATCTGCGGATGACCGACGTGGAGCAGGTCGGTGGCAAGAATGCCTCTCTGGGGGAGATGATCAGTCAGCTGTCGGGTGCCGGTGTGCGTGTGCCCGGTGGGTTCGCGACGACCGCCACCGCGTTTCGCGATTTTCTGAGCGAATCGGGGCTGACTGAAAAAATAGATGGGTCGCTTTCCGGCCTCGACACCGACGATGTCGCCGCGCTGGCCGAAACCGGTAAGCGCATCCGCCAGTGGATTGTGGAAGCACCATTGACCTCGCGCCTGAACAAGGAAGTCAGCGACGCCTATGCAGCGCTGGTAAAGGACGAAGGCGACGATGTTTCGTTCGCAGTCCGCTCCTCGGCAACCGCCGAAGATCTTCCGGACGCTTCCTTTGCCGGGCAGCAGGAATCGTATCTGAATATTCACGGCCTGGAGAACGTCCTCGAGGCGATCAAGCACGTGTTTGCGTCGCTGTATAACGACCGCGCCATCTCGTACCGGGTCCACAAGGGTTTCGAACACGCCGACGTGGCATTGTCAGCGGGTGTCCAGCGCATGGTGCGCTCGGACATTGGCGCCAGCGGGGTGATGTTCACGCTGGACACCGAATCCGGTTTCGACAAGGTCGTATTCATCACGTCCGCTTACGGTCTCGGTGAGACCGTAGTGCAGGGGCAGGTCAATCCGGACGAATTCTACGTCTACAAACCGGCGCTCGAGGCCGGCAAGCCGGCGATCCTGCGGCGCACCCTTGGCAGCAAGGCATTGCGCATGGAATTCACGGACGACAACACCGCCGGGCGCTCGACCCATACCATCGACGTGCCTGCCGAGGACCGCAACCGGTTCTCCATCACCGATGCCGAAGCCGAGGAACTCGCGCAACACGCCGTGCGTATTGAAAAGCACTATGGCCGCGCGATGGACATCGAGTGGGGCCGTGACGGCAAGGACGGCAAGCTCTACGTCCTGCAGGCGCGCCCGGAAACAGTCAAGGCCCAGGAAGCGGACGCGGCGACGCAGGAGCGGTTCCGGCTCAAGCGTCGTGGCGACGTGGTCATTGAAGGCCGCGCCATCGGTAACAAGATCGGTACCGGAACGGTGCGTCTGGTCAAGGATGCCTCGGAAATGAACCGTGTGCTTTCCGGCGACGTTCTGGTTACCGACATGACCGACCCGGACTGGGAGCCAGTGATGAAGCGCGCAGCGGCAATCGTGACCAATCGGGGCGGGCGGACCTGCCACGCCGCGATCATCGCGCGTGAGCTGGGGATTCCGGCGGTCGTCGGTACCGGGGATGCGACCGAGGTCCTGACCGAAGGCGGGCATGTGACCGTTTCATGCGCTGAAGGCGATACCGGTTTTGTCTACAAGGGCATCCTCGACGTCGAGGTGCTGCATCTGGAACTGGACAAATTGCCGGAAATTCCGGTCAAGATCGGCATGAACGTGGGCAATCCGGAACTGGCATTCGACTTCCAGCGTCTTCCCAACGCCGGCATTGGCCTGGCCCGCCTCGAATTCATTATTGCGCGCATGATCGGCGTGCATCCAAAGGCGGCGCTGGCCTACCCGAAATTGCCGGCCAAAACGAAGGAAGCGGTCGAGACGCAATCACGCGGCTATGCCGACCCGGTGGCCTTTTATGTGGACAAGCTGGCCGAAGGCATTTCCACCCTCGGTGCCGCGTTTTTTCCGAAGCCGGTCATTGTTCGAATGTCCGACTTCAAGTCGAACGAATATTCCCGGCTGATCGGCGGCGAACTTTACGAGCCCGAAGAAGAGAATCCGATGCTCGGTTTCCGCGGTGCCTCGCGCTACATCGCAAGCACCTTCCGTGACTGTTTCGAGCTCGAATGCCGCGCGCTGACCAGGGTCCGGGACGAAATGGGGCTGACTAACGTCGAAATCATGGTCCCGTTCGTTCGCACTGTCGATGAGGCGCGCCAGGTCGTGGACTTGCTGGCGGAAAATGGCCTGGAACGCGGCAAGAATGGTCTGCGCGTGGTCATGATGTGCGAGATTCCGTCGAATGCCTTGCTCGCTGACGATTTCCTTCAATACTTCGACGGCTTCTCGATCGGCTCCAACGATATGACCCAGCTCACTCTGGGCCTGGACAGGGATTCGGGCATCGTCGCTGGCCAGTTCGATGAGCGTGATCCGGCGGTCAAGCAGATGCTGCATCTGGCCATCGACGCCTGCCGGCGCAACAACAAGTATGTCGGCATCTGCGGCCAGGGGCCATCTGATCATCCGGATCTTGCCGAATGGCTGGCAGAAGAGGGCATTGGCACGATTTCCCTCAATCCCGACACGGTCGTCGATACCTGGCTGTATATCGGCAAGCATCTGGCATCGAAAGCGGCTGCCTGAGTTTGCGCATTTACATCGCACCCCCTCCGCAATGGGCGCGTGGTGCCGGGCCTGTTACCACTGGCGGGATTGGGTTATGATTTGACCGGCCAAAGACAAGCAGAGCGAATGACCAAATATATCTTTGTCACAGGCGGTGTCGTTTCCTCCCTCGGCAAAGGTATCGCTTCCGCGTCGCTCGCGTCGATCCTCGAATCGCGCGGCATCAAACTGACACTTCTCAAACTCGATCCATACATCAACGTTGATCCGGGCACCATGAGCCCGTTCCAGCACGGAGAGGTCTTCGTGACCGATGACGGCGCTGAAACCGATCTCGATCTGGGCCACTACGAGCGCTTCGTCAATGTCCGGATGTCGAAGCAAAACAACTTCACCACCGGCCAGATCTATGAAAATGTCATCCGCAAGGAGCGGCGCGGTGATTATCTGGGCGGCACTGTGCAGGTCATTCCGCACATCACCGACGAAATCAAGCATTTCATCCAGTTGGGTGCCGGCGATGCTGACGTGGCGCTGGTCGAAATCGGCGGGACAGTCGGCGATATCGAATCGCTGCCATTTCTCGAAGCCGCCAGGCAGATGAGTATCCAGCTTGGCCGTGATAACGCCTGTTTCATTCATTTGACGCTGGTGCCTTATATCCCGTCGGCCGGGGAGATCAAGACCAAGCCAACACAGCACTCGGTAAAGGAA
>JASFUE010000128.1:0-8930 GCA_050050435.1 Burkholderiales bacterium
CTTCGGCATATTGATTGAGAATTGTGTGAGAGTTTCCATTTGAAGCTTTTACGGGACGATTTGCATGAACGAAAACCCACTAAACCTTCCCGAGCGATTTCCGTTCGCAAGGCTTTCTTCTGTGCCGCCATGCCTGCAATGTTGCTGGGTGTGAGGCCGGCGCCGGCCGCCGATTTCGGGGCGTTCGTTGGCGGCAGCATTGGTACCACGAGATACGACATATGTGATCAGGTCTTCGAACTGGGTGCAACGTATTGCGACGATCAGGACACCGGATTCAAAATCTTTGGCGGCTACAAGTTCAATCGTTATCTCGCAGTTGAAGGCGGCTACGTCGATTTCGGGAGGATGTATGCCTATACGTCAGCGCCTGATGTAACAACCTCGGTCTTTGGTAATGCGATCTATGCCTCCGGGATGCTAACGATTCCGTTCGCCGGACGCGCCGCGCTGTTTGGGAAGGCCGGAGGGTCTTTCTGGGAAGGCGAGATCACCGGGACGTCGCCCACTGTCAGTCTTTGGGGCACCGACAGCGGAACCGGCCTGATGTACGGCTTCGGCGCCGCGTTCGATTTGTCGGACAACTACAGCCTGCGCGGTGAATGGGAGCGCTATGACGTTGATGATAATGACGTCGACATGCTTTCGGTTGGAATCGTGCTGATGTTCTGAATGAGTCCGTCGGACCTTGCGTGGGCTCGCACCGATGCGCTGCTTCGTTGGATGCGTTGTTTGGCGCAGGATGTAGCGGAAAAATTACGTGGATGCCTCCGGGCAGTCGGCAATTGGTCGGTGGCCCTGTGGGGCTGATGCCTTGATTGCGGCGGATCGAGAGCAGTGCAATAGTCAGCCAGCGCGCCAATCCGCAGGCGCCCCAAAAGGGCAGATGGCGCCAATGTGCCCGATCGCTATCCGTTGCCTGATCGGTAGCGCCGCCACCCTCGGCAGGTTTCTCCCCTTGCCGCGTGCCGAAGCAACATCCTACAACGTGAGCGCATTCTCTCAACAGGTCCTGGTGCTGTTCAGCCGGCTATTTAGTCCCGTATTGTCAATAAGTTATAGCAACCCGGTATTTATTACCAGGGCACCTCATGTATGACAAATGAGTTGAATCCTCCCGGTCCCCGCTTACCGCCGGTTCAGGCACGATTCCAGCATTCTGTCGTTCATGCCCGACACTCAGGCACCAACAGACCACCCGGCAAAGCGTCGCCTCTTTACTCACATGCGGCTGAACATGCGCATGGTGGTCGTATTTGCGCTGCTGTTTACATTGGTGCAGGTGTCCGTGTTGTTTCTTGTCAATCAGGTCGGCACAAGATACGCGCGGGACCGCAGTATCCACGACCTGGAGGTCGGTGAACGAGTCTTTGCTCAGTTACTCGATCAGAAGCGCCAGAGCCTGATTCAGGCAGCCGAAGTCGTGTCCAAGGATTTCGCTTTCCGCAAGGCGGTGGCAACGCTCGATGGCGCGACCATCTCATCGGTTCTGCGCGAACAGGGTGCGCGCGTCAATGCGAACGTTGTGATGCTGGTCTCGCCCGATAACCGGTTGCTGGCCGACTCGATTGGGCGGGACGCCAACGGAAAAGCCTTTCCCCATCCCGCGCTGATCTCGATCGCAAAATCGCGGGGGCACGCATCGGCCATCCTGCGCATCGATGACTATCTATACCAGGTCGTTGTTGTTCCGGTTCTGGCACCTGAGCCCATCGCATGGGTTGCGATGGGTTTTATTGTCGACAGGCCATTGCTTATCAAACTCAGCCAGCTGACGGGACTAGAGGTTTCGTTTCTTAGCCGAGCCGGCAATGGGGGTAGAACGGTCCTGGCCACAACTCTTCCCGCGGATGTTCTGAAAGAACAGTTCGGACGATGGCCTGAGGACCCAGACCATGGGCGCACGGTGCTGTATCAGGGCGGCTATGACACTATCATTTCATCTCTGGCACAGGCAGGCGGTGACCCGGTCGATGTCGCGCTGCAACGTTCCGTAGCGGACGGACTACAACAGTTGGAAGAGCTCGAATCGATCATCGCCTTGTTGGCAGTCGCGAGCATTCTGGCGTGTATTCTCGGCAGTCTTGTCCTGGCGCGGCGAGTGACGCAGCCCATTGCAACGCTGAACCGCCTGGCGAATCGAGCGCGTGAGGGTGACTACTCGAGCCGAACCGGAATGCGGCGAGACGACGAGATTGGTGAACTTTCCGCGAGCTTTGACTATATGCTCGACTCGATCGAAACGAGGGAAAGCGAAATTCTCCGGTTGGCATATCACGACACCATAACCGGCCTTGCGAACCGCACCTTGTTCAATATCAAACTCCAGGAGGCAGTTGATCGATACATCAAGAGAAAAGTGCCGGTGGCAGTGCTGCTTATGGACCTTGACCGGTTCAAGTCGATCAACGATACGCTTGGCCATCATTCTGGCGACCTGGTCCTTCAGGAGGTTAGTCAGCGGCTGAGCCGGTCCGTTTCCGGAACCGATCTGGTCGGACGTATCGGCGGCGATGAATTTGCCATTCTCGTCACCGGTGACCTCAATCGCGCGCGGGCTGCAGGCCACATGGTTCAGGGGTTGCTCGAGCAGCCAATACACCTGGAAGGTCGGCCAATTGATGTTGGCTTGAGCATTGGTATCGCACACTGTCCTACGCATGGCGATGAGCCCGGACTGTTGCTGCGCCGTGCGGACATAGCCATGTATGCAGCCAAACGCGATATCTCGGGCATGGCCGTCTACGAATCGTGCCACGACCAGTTCCGTACCGAACATCTTTCGCTGCTCAGTGATCTGCGACGGGCTGTCGCCGAGGACGAACTGGTATTGCATTTCCAGCCCAAGCTCGATTTGCGGCGCAATCAGATCGTCGGTGTGGAAGCCCTGGTTCGATGGCAACACCCCGAACGGGGTTTGCTGCCCCCCTCGGAGTTTTTGCCGTTCGCCGAGCAAACCGGCACGATTACCCACCTGACCAGCTGGGTGGCGGAAAATACATTGCGCCAGTGTGGGGAGTGGCGGGCTGCCGGGCTGAGTTTGCACGTGTCCCTGAACGTGTCCAGCCGCGATCTGCTGGAGCGAGACTTGCCGGACAGGCTCGGAGCGGCTGCGCGCCAGCACGGAGTGCCGCCCGCGTGCGTGGTAATCGAGGTGACCGAGAGCGCGTTGATGGAGGATCCGCAACGCGCGCAACAAACCTTGTTGGAGTTAAAACAACAGCGCTTCCGCATCGCAATTGACGACTACGGTACCGGGTACTCGTCGCTCGCGTATCTGCAACGGTTGCACTGCGACGAGCTGAAACTCGATCGCAGCTTTGTCATGGATGTGGCGATTCGCGCCAAGGATGCTGCGATCGTGCGTTCCACCGTTGACCTGGGCCATAGTCTGGGATTGACCGTGGTTGCGGAGGGTGTAGAAAGTGAAGCGGTGATTCAGAAACTGCGCGAGCTTGGTTGTGATATCGCACAAGGCTTCGAAATTTCCCGCCCCATTCCCGCGTCGGCATTTTCCGAGTGGCTTTCTGCGTGTCCGTGGAACACGCCAAATCCGCACACCGTCACTCATCTGCCGAACGCACACATGAAAGCGGTCTGACGCAAGCCCACGAATCTTGCACGGCGACTGGCAATGCCAGAATCCGGACGGTGATAACGTCGATATACTTTTATGCGGGGCGCGGTAACTATTTCGACAGCCGACCTGGATCGTTCAGCGGTAGGTTCATCTCTTGTCTGAGTCCACTGAATTCTTCCCTGAGCTCACATTGACGCAGCCACTCGGGTGGTTGCCTTCTTTCACCTCGCTCCAGCGCGAATTCTCTAGGATAATGGCGGCAGGTCTTCTGCGTCGGAGTAGGGTTCGCCCATCCGGAAGCTGAACAAGCGGTCGTCGGCCACGCGCAGGCGCCGGCTCAGTTCGCGCGCAAAATTCATCTGAAACAGAGCGAATTGCTCGAGATCGCGCTCACTGAGTTGTTGAATGCTGCCGGGCGAGAGTGCAATGGCGGCGCAGTCCGTCAGCGCCAACACTGATGCGCTGCGCGGAAACAGGTCGATCAGCGCCATTTCGCCGAAACAGTCTCCCGGGCCCAGATGGCGGATCTTGTACTTTTTGCCCAGCCAGGACTTCAGGACAGAGACCGAACCGCTTTCAAGAACATAGATGAAGTCAGGGACCTCGCTCTCGCGGAAGAAATATTCGTTTTTCGGAACTTCGCGAATCTGTGCGGAGTCAACAAGAAATTCCAGCGTATCCGGTTGCATGCCGCCAAAGATCGGCATCCGTTGCAGTGTCTGTATGCGCGACTGTTGCATGACCGCCCCCCGGAAAAGTGCATGCCCGGCGACTATGGTAACAGTCTCGCCGACTGATTGCTGCGTGGCCGGGCTGTCAACCACGGTGCAAGGCAACCCGTTTCGTAATATTGTGCCCGGCGCGGTCTTGGTACACTGCACGACTGGATTAACCTTGATGACGGAATCTTCCTGATGGACAAAGCTGCTGCTGTTGAATCTCCAGCTGTTGGCGTGGGCCGGCTAAAGCGAGCGGGTAGCCAGGTCGGCTTGTTCAGCATATTGGCGCTGTTTGCATACAGCCTGGCAATTCCGGCGGTCCACGCGGAAGAACACAAGCCCGGCGACACGTTTCGCGACTGTGATACCTGCCCGGAAATGGTCGTTGTGCCACCTGGATCGTTCGAAATGCGCACCGCGCCCTGGGGACCCGGCCATCCGCACAACGAAGGCTATTTTTATCCGGTTACATTCACCAGGCCGTTTGCGGTCGGCAAGTTTGAAGTCACGTTCGACGAATGGGATGCCTGCGTTTCTGACGGGGTCTGCGCGGCCGCAGATGATGCGAAATGGGGCCGTAGCAAACGCCCGGTAATCAACGTCAGTTTCAACGATGCGAGCCGGTACGTCCGATGGCTCTCAAGGAAGACCGGTCAGGACTACCGGTTGCCGACCAATTCGGAATGGGAGTATGCCGCGCGAGCGGGATTGGGTATGAACCGCTACTTCGGCATCTCTCCCGAGGACGTATGCAAGTACGGGAATATCTATGACGTGACGTCGGACAAGGAATTCGATTTGGGCGGCAAGCACGAGCCCTGTGATGATGGCCAGGCGGTAACGGCTCCGGTTGGCTCGTACGAGCCGAATGCGTTCGGGTTGTACGATATGATCGGGAACGTATTCGAGTGGACTGAAGATTGCGCCAGCCCGACTTGGCGGGGCGCGCCCGGAAATGGCAAGCCCTGGCTCGATGGTGACTGCTCGCTGCGCGGATTCCGCGGCGCATCCTGGCTTGTTAACGATCCGTATTACCTGATCGAGTCGAGCCGTTTCAAATTTTCCGGGGCCCGCGACACCGATCTCGGTTTTCGCGTTGTCCGCGAGCTTAAGTGACGTTCAAGCCGTTTTGCTGATGGTGCAATCGGACTGGCGCCGGTAATGCTGTGGCCGGCGCGTGGGCCAACCTGATCGAAAATCTGGTCCTAGGGTGCCGGCTCTTCCAGAACCGGAATCAGAAACTTCTGGAAGTAGATCGGCGTCTTGCCCCCATATTCGCGTGAACGCACGATCCCCTGGCGATCAATGACGAACGCTCTGGGGGCGCGGTATTTCTCTCCGAACCCGTTTTCGTCGAGTTCATTGCTCATCGCCCCTTGCAGGCCATAGATCTTGACCATTCTCTCCACGCGGTGCCGGTCCTGTGGCCGGTCCACTCCAAGATAAATGACGACCAGGCCTTTGTCGACGTATTCCTCGAGGAATGCCTCGACGTTGCCGATCTCGAATGCGCACTGCTTTGAGTAACTGGAGTAGTAATTGACCAGCACCACCTTGCCGCGCATCGTTGAAAGATCAAAATACTTGCCAGAGAACAGTGTGCCCTTGAGTGCCGGAGCGGGCTCGCCGACTTTTGGAGCCGCCGCGGCAGGTGAAACCAGGGTCATCGAAACCAACAGCGTGGAGAGGATAGCAAGGCAAATTCTGGTCATGGTTTGGGCCAATCTCGATTCAGGCGACAATTCTCTATTATGGTGGTGCTGGCACAGTTCGGAAACCGCCCAGCGGGATACGATGGCGCCGCAAGCCCGCCGTCAATGCGCCGCAACTTGTGCCGGCAGGCAAGGAGCGGTGAGAAGTTACAAATAACCAAGGAGAGAGGAGCCACCATGATCGAACGTCATATCGTCCCGGGTCAGCCGAAGCCGTACAGCCATTATTGCCATGTCGTTCGTGCCGGCGATCATGTGTGGGTGTCCGGTGCCGTTGGCGTCGATGGCAACGGCGATATTCCCGCCAAAACTGTCGATCAGTTTCGCATCGCTCTTGACAGCGTTGATGCATGCTTGCGCCATGCCGGCGCGAGCGCGCAGAGCGTGGTTAAAGTGACCATATTCATGACTGACATCAGCGAGCGCGAGGCCATCAATCCGATGCGCATCGATTATTTCGGCGAACATCGGCCGGCCTCGACCCTGGTCGAGGTCAGTCAACTGGTCGATCCGGCATTCCGGGTGGAAATCGAAGCGGTGGCTTACGTGGGGTCGTAGCGCCGGTTTCAGGGTGGCGGAATCCTCGCGCGAGACCGGGCACGGGTTCAGAAATCCTCGTCGCTGTCCAGGTCCGGCTCTTCTTCAGCGCCGAACAGGCCTTCTTCCTCATCGCGCCAGGCACCGCCCTCGAGAATTTCATCAACGATGTCATTGAGGCGGTCTTCGACATCCTGCAGGAACTGTCCGCTCGGGCCACTGATATCGGCACGCTCGTCTTCATCGTCCTCGATCGAGATTTGCGCATCCGGCCATTCATCCTGCAAGGCATCGAGAAGCAGGTCCTTGAAGCGCTCGACTTCGTCATCCGAGGGAACGCCGAGCATCTCGTGCGACACGAAATAGGTGATAGACAGGTCGTTTGCCATATCTTCTGGGGTTCAGTGTCAGGTTGGCTTTTATTATAGGGGGTTGTCGGCGATTGCGAACAGCCGGGTAGCCGCTGTTTGTGCTCGCCAACCTGTGTGTGTTACCACCTCGCCGGACACGGTGGATTCCGGGTGGTTCGCGCTGGCAGGAAAGCCAACAGAGCGCGGTCGGTCCCTTTGAGGATGTTCGCAGTTCCGGTAAATTGGAAATCCCGGCTGGGAATGATTGGTGCTTTCAGTTGTCATCATCAGCAGTAGCCGGTTTTTGAGAAAGCCATGAATCCATTTTGTCGTATTCGATCGGAATCTTTCCTTGCTGCTGGTGCGTCCGGAGGGACGCGTATGCATGCCGGCCCGAATCTACTTGAGTACACCGGGGACAGGTCAACAAGCCATCGACATCCGGCGCATCTGATTGCAGTGATGGGCTGACGGGTGGCAAACGGCGTCGTTCCTCCAAGTCTGCTGCGTCGTGGCCGCCACGCATGGCTAAGCCCGCGGTTGTGGTTGCGGCGGTTCGTGCTGTGGATTGGCGCGGTCGCGGTCGGGGTGGCGGCCATTGCCTTTGCGCTTGGCGCCGAGTTCGCCAACGATGTTCATCAGAAAATGGTCAGTTTCTCGCCGCTACTGCCATTTGTCATCGGTCCGGCCGGATTTGCGCTGGTTACCTGGGTCACACGCCGGTTCTTTGCCGGTACCCAGGGAAGCGGCATTCCGCAAACCATTGCCGCGCTGAGTGTCAACGACGACAAAACGCGTAACAGGCTGCTCTCCCCAAAGGTTGCCCTGGGCAAGTTTTTCCTCACAGTGATGGCGCTGTTCTCCGGCGCATCGGTCGGGCGCGAGGGGCCGACGGTGCAGATCGGTGCCGCCATCATGCATTCGCTGGGGCGTCTGACGCGATTTTCGCGGGTCGAGGCCGAGCGCGGGTTGATATTGGCCGGTGGTGCTGCCGGTGTCGCGGCAGCATTCAACACACCCTTGGCCGGTATCGTGTTCGCGATCGAGGAAATGAGCCGCTCCTTCGAAAGTCGCACCAGCGGCACGGTGCTCACGGCAGTAATCGTGGCCGGTATCGTCTCCCTGTGGTGGCTGGGGGACTACACCTATTTCGGTACAACGTCTGACGTTCTCGCCGGATCGAGCGCCTGGGTGCCGGTATTCATGTGTGGTGTTATCGGTGGGCTTGCCGGCGGAGCCTTCAGCCAGCTGCTCATCTTCTTCTCGCGACGTGGTTTGCCAGGAAAACTGGGCACGTTTGCGCGTGAGCGGCCAGTTGTTTTTGCTGCTTGTTGTGGATTCATCCTGGCAACGATTGGCGTGCTTTCCGGCGGCACGACCTACGGTACCGGTTATCACGAAGCGCGCAGCATTCTCGAAGGCACCGGCGAAATGTCTGATGCCTACGGAATTCTCAAATTGCTGGCCACGCTGGTTTCATACGTGAGTGGAATCCCGGGCGGTGTGTTTGCACCGTCGCTCGCCATCGGCGCCGGAATTGGCGACAACCTTTCGGTGCTCGCGCCTTATGCTCCGGCCGGCGCGGTCATTGTGCTGGGAATGGTCGCCTACTTCGCCGGTGTGGTGCAGGCGCCGGTCACGGCATTCGTCATCGTTATCGAAATGACCGACAACCACGACATGATCGTGCCACTGATGGCAGCCTCGCTGCTGGCGGCGGCCTGTTCGCGCATTGTCTGTCACCGGCCGCTATACAAGGCGCTGGCTGATCAGTTCCTCGGGAGTACCAGCCGCCCCGTGAGATAGCGGTTTGGCAGGCGCGTTGCCAGCGTCGTTAGTTGGCCAAAAGGTTGCGGTTGACTTCTGACAGGCTGGCGCAACCGGACAGGGCGAGCGCCATGTCGATTTCGTCACGCAGAATCCCCAGCGCCCTGTCAACTCCGCTTTCGCCACCGGCGGCAAGTCCGTAGAGCCAGGCGCGCCCGATCATGCAGGCGGTTGCTCCAAGCGCGATCGCCTTGATTACGTCAAC
>JASFUE010000129.1:0-8894 GCA_050050435.1 Burkholderiales bacterium
GATGTGATTAAGGGGAGTTTGCGGTGGACTTTAGCATAAAAAGAGCGCAACCGGAGGCAGTCAAAACCGCTTGCGTGGTGGTGCCGGTATTTCGTAGCAGAACACTTTCCGGTGCTGCCGGAAGAATAGACAGAAAAACCGGCGGCCAGTTGGCGCGCGCGCTGAAGAACAGTGATTTCGATGCGGCTCCCGGCAGCAGTCTTGCACTGTTTGACGTCACCGGAATCGCGGCGCCGCGCGTGCTGCTGATCGGCGCCGGCAAGAACGGCCAGCTCGACATCCCACAATTCCGCAAGGCGCTGTCCGCAGCGCTGCGCAAGCTTTGTAGCACGGGGATCAGTGACGCAACCCTGTTCGTGTCCGAGCTTTCCGTCGATGGTGCCGACGAAAACTGGATGGCTGCACAGATTGCCGCTCTGGCTCTCGATGCCGGTTACCGCTTCGATGTCATGAAAAGCGACGCCGACAAGAACAAGAGCAAGCCCCTGCGACGGCTGACGCTGGGTAGCGGCAGCGCGCCATCGCGCCGACAACAGGCGGCGCTGGCAAGGGGGCGCGCGATCGGTCAGGGCATCAATCTCGCTCGTGATCTGGGCAACCTGCCCCCCAATATCTGCACACCCGATTACCTGGCCCGCCGGGCAAAGGAAATGGGCCGGCTGAATCGGCTGCGCGTAACCGTGCTGGAAATGTCGGACATGGAAAAACTGGGCATGGGCGCATTGCTTGCCGTAGCGCGCGGCAGTCGCCAGCCGGCAAAGCTGATCTGCATCGAACATCGCGGTGGACCGGCAAAACAAAAACCAGTGGTGCTGGTTGGAAAAGGCGTGACGTTCGACACCGGCGGAATCTCGCTCAAGCCGTCGGCTGAAATGGATGAAATGAAATACGACATGTCCGGGGCTGGCAGTGTGTTCGGGACTTTGTACGCGGTATCCGCGATGAAGCTTCCGTTAAATGTCGTTGGTGTGATACCGGCAACGGAAAACATGCCCGATGGACAGGCCACGCGACCGGGCGACATTGTCACCAGCATGTCCGGGCAGACCATCGAGATCCTCAATACGGATGCAGAAGGGCGCCTGATACTGTGCGATGCCCTGACCTATGCCGAACGTTATGACCCGGTCACCGTCATCGACATTGCGACACTCACTGGCGCTTGCGTGATTGCACTTGGCAAAGTTGCCACCGGTCTGTTTAGCCCCGACGACAAGCTGGCCGATGAACTGCTGGAAGCGGGCCAGGCAGCCTGGGACCGCGCTTGGCGTATGCCGGTCTGGGATGATTACCAGGAACAACTCAAAAGTAATTTTGCCGACGTCGCTAATATCGGCGGCAGGCCCGCCGGCAGCATCACTGCCGCCTGTTTCCTGGCGCGCTTTGCCGGAAAATACCGCTGGGCGCACCTTGATATTGCCGGAACCGCGTGGAAATCCGGCAAGGACAAAGGCTCAACGGGACGTCCGGTGCCAATGCTCGCCCAGTTCCTGATGAACCGCGCCGGATGGTGAAGAGCCCGCGGAGCAATGTTTCGCAACAGCCGGCGCCTGCTTGCCTGCACATGATTGGCTGTGACCCTCGTAATGATCGATGACTGAAATCCTGTTCTACACCAACGCACCGGACAAACTGCGAGCCACCTGCCAGATTTCCGGCAAGGCCCTGGAGCGCAAGCGGCGGGTGATGGTATTGACCGATCAGGCCCAGGCCACCGAACAACTCTCGCGATTGCTCTGGAGCACACCGTCAACCGGTTTCACACCGCATTGCCGGGCAACAGATCGCCTTGCCGGAGTCACACCTGTTATCGTTGATCACACGCCGGAACCGGTCATTCACGAAGATGTGCTGATCAATCTGCGCGATGAAACACCGGCATTCTTCAGCCGTTTTCAACGACTGATCGAAATCGTGACCAATGATCAGGACGACCGCGCCCGGGCCCGCGAGCGTTTTCGCTTCTACCGCGACCGCGGTTACGAAATCGTGACCCATGCTCTCGGGAAAACACGAACGTGAGCGCCATGTCCGGACAGGAAGACGCCAAGGACGCGCTGATACAAAAGCTCGACAATCTGATTCGAAGCGGCCGTACCGGCAAGCGCCAGGATCCGCCACCGGTGCTGACCGATGCCATTCCCGAGACCGATCAAAATGCCATTCCAACGCTGACTGATGTCGTTCACGCGCCTGAAGCGCCGCCCGCTGAGGCCGAGGCCGCCGGTAACGCAGCAGCCAACGTGCAGGACGACGCGCCGCTGGAATTCGAACCGGCTGCTCCAGTCGAGGGAAAAGACGACGAACCACTTGAGTTCGAGCGCATCGAACTGGATGATACGACACAGGAAAAAGCGGAGGACCTTGCGCCAGTTGCAGAGAAATCAGCGGCGCAAGTCGAGCAGGCAGTGCCGGTCGAGGAAGCAGAGCAGGCTGCGGTAGAGCAGACCATGCCGGAAGAACCGGCCGATGTGGCCGAATCCATCTCGTCACGGCTGCTCGGCGTGCTTGACCAGGAAATGAGCCGCCTTCTCAGCGAACTTCCGGGCGAGGAAAGCAAGCTCTCGGTGTTGCACCGGTCGCTTCGCTTTGCCCTGCCGGAACTGGTCCGGCTGCGCTGGCTGGAGCCTGAGGACGGCGATGCCGATGATGCGGGCGACGACGACACCGAGTCGGAAACTTGAGCGGCAGCCATTATAATCACGCGCTTTGGCCGCGCAGGCGCTGCGCGCCAGCCTGACTATCCCCGCATCATAGACATGGAACTAGCAAAGAGCTTCGATCCGGTCGCGATCGAAAAACACTGGTATGACCTGTGGGAGTCGCGCGGCTATTTCGCACCGCGCGCCGGCACTGACCGGGCCAATGACGGCGAGGGCACCTATTGCATTCAATTGCCGCCACCGAACGTCACCGGCACCCTGCATATGGGACATGCGTTCCAGCAGACCTTGATGGACGCCCTGATTCGCTATCACCGCATGCGCGGGCTGGAGACGAACTGGGTGGTTGGCACCGATCACGCCGGTATCGCTACGCAACTGGTAGTCGAACGCCAGCTCGAGACCGAAGGAAAAACACGACACGATTTCGGGCGCGAAGCGTTCGTCGAGCGGGTCTGGGAATGGAAACAGCAGTCGGGCTCGACCATTACACGGCAGATGCGCCGGCTGGGCACTTCGGCCAACTGGGGTTACGCCGATACCGAGGGCAGCAACGCCGGTTATTTCACCATGGACGCGCGCATGTCACGCGCGGTGATCGAAGTATTCGTCCGTCTCTATGAAGACGGGCTGATCTACCGGGGCAAACGCCTGGTGAACTGGGACCCCGTGCTTGGCACCGCCGTGTCCGACCTCGAAGTCGATAGTGAAGAAGAAAACGGGCGGATCTGGGAAATACGTTATCCCGCCACTGACGGTAGCCCCGGGCTGGTTGTCGCGACAACACGCCCGGAAACCATGCTCGGCGACGTCGCCGTTGCGGTCAATCCCGAGGACGAACGCTATAGCGGACTGGTTGGCAAGGAACTCCTGCTGCCGCTGACCGGACGCACAGTTCCGGTCATCGCCGATGAATACGTAGACGCCGAATTTGGTACCGGTTGCGTCAAGATCACCCCGGCTCACGACTTCAACGACTATCTGGTGGGGCAGCGGCACAGCTTTGAGCCGATCAACGTGCTCACGCTCGAGGCGAGGATCAACGACAACGGGCCCGAGGCTTACCGGGGTCTTGACCGCTTCGAGGCGCGCAAGCGCATCCTCGCCGACCTGCAGGAGCAGGGCCTGCTGGTATCGGAGAAACCACACAAGTTGAAAGTGCCGCGGTCAGGCCGCACTGGCGTCATCGTCGAGCCGATGTTGACCAATCAATGGTTTGTCACCATGGATGGATTGGCCGCGAATGCACTGAAAGCAGTCGCCGACGGAGACGTCAAATTCTTTCCGGAACACTGGACCTCGACCTACAACCACTGGCTGGAGAATATCCAGGACTGGTGTATTTCGCGGCAGCTTTGGTGGGGGCACCAGATTCCCGCCTGGTATGACGATAACGGCAACGTTTACGTGGCGCGTAACGCCGAGGACGCAGCCCGGCAGGCCAAAGACAATGGCGTGAACACAACCCTGCGTCGCGACCCCGATGTGCTCGACACCTGGTTCTCCTCGGCGCTGGTTCCGTTCACCTCCCTTGGCTGGCCGGAACAGACCGGGGACCTGAAGAAATTTCTGCCATCGGACGTGCTCGTCACTGGATTCGACATCATATTTTTCTGGGTCGCGCGCATGATCATGATGACGCTGCACTTTACCGGCGAAGTCCCGTTCCGGCATGTATACATCAACGCGATCGTGCGTGACGCCGACGGCCAGAAGATGTCCAAGTCCAAGGGCAATACGCTGGACCCGCTCGATTTGCTCGACGGCATCGGCTTGCCGCAACTGGTAGCGAAATCAACGGTGGGACTGTTGCGCGCCGAACACAAGGACAAGATCGAGAAATACCTGCGCCGTAATTTCCCCGATGGGATTCCGGCATTCGGCGCAGATGCACTGCGGTTTACATTTGCGTCGCTTGCAACGTTTGCGCGCACCTTGAACTTTGATCTGAACCGCTGCGAAGGCTATCGCAACTTCTGCAACAAGCTGTGGAATGCCTCGCGCTTCGTACTGATGAACTGCGAAGGAAAGGATTGCGGTCTGGAATCGCACGATGCAGCAGCGTGCGCACCTGGCGCGTACCTCGACTTTTCCCAGGCCGACCGCTGGATAGCCAGTCAGTTGCAGCGTACTGAAGCCGACGTGGCAAAAGGGTTCGAGGAATACCGCTTTGACAATGTCGCCAGCGCCATCTACAAATTCGTCTGGGATGAGTACTGCGACTGGTATCTCGAAATCGCGAAAGTCCAGATCCAGAACGGTGACGAAGCGCAACAGCGTGCAACGCGGCGCACCCTGATCCGGGTTCTCGAAACCACACTCCGGCTGGCACACCCGATCATTCCGTTCATTACCGAAGAACTCTGGCAGAAAGTGGCCCCACTGGCGGCAAGATCGGGCGAAAGCATCATGCTCGCACCTTACCCCGAAGCGCAACCGGCGAAGATTGATGAAACTGCTGAAGCTGCCGTGGCGCAGTTCAAGGAAATCGTCACTGCTTGCCGCACCCTGCGCTCTGAGATGAAACTCTCCCCGGCGCAACGCGTGCCGTTGCTGGTCAGCGGCAACAAGGCGTTCACCGAGCAATGGCAGGCTTCCCTAACGGTCCTTGGAAAACTGTCCGACGTCGAGTTTGTCGATGGCGATCTGCCAGCGGCGGATGCGCCGGTTGCGGTGGTTGGCAATTTCAAACTGATGCTGAAAGTCGAGATCGACGTCGCCGCAGAACGGGAGCGCCTCGGCAAGGAAGTCGCCAAATGCGAAAGCGAGCTTGCGAGGGAACAGGGAAAGCTGAGCAACAGGAAATTTATCGACCGCGCGCCCGCAGAGATCGTCGAAGGCGTGAGAGGACGCGTGGCAAGCCTGACGAGCACGCTCGAGAGCCTGAAGGATCAGTTGTCCCGTCTGGCTTGAGGCGCTTGCCGCTCGCGTGGCAACACTGGAATCGACATTAGAGCTGGCTCTCCGGCAGAATTCGCGACATAAAGGCCTTGAAGCGCCGCCATCCGCTCGATTGTGGCTCGGATGTCACGACAATCACCTTGCCGTCGTTTAGCGTCGTCCATTGCAACGCCCCGTTTTCGTCCTCGGTTACGCGATAGGCTCGCTGTGGCAAGGTTGCCAGAAAAGGTTCGGCAAGCGCGCTTGTCATCTGCGCGGAGTCTACCAACACGCCCATTTCAGTGTTGATGTCTATTGCGCGTGGATCGAGATTAAGCGATCCAACGAAAGTGAACCGGCGGTCTACTGCGATCGCCTTCGTGTGCAACGTTACCGATTCAATCGGGGTTCTGGTTTCATCGTCACCTGGTGTTACCGCATCCACCCGCAATTCGTAGAGTTCGACGCCAGCCTCGATGAGTCGGTGCCGGTAACGAGCATAACCAGCGTGCACCGGAATATGATTCGTCGAGGCAAGAGAATTTGTTAAAACGATAATCCGAATGCCTCGCTCGGCAAGTCTGCGCCAGAACGCCACACCGGTAGTGCCCGGTATGAAATAGGGCGTGACGACAATCACCTCGAACTCGGCGTTGGCAACAACTTGCGCCATCCGGGTAACCAGTATCTGATGATCGACCGATACCTTGTTCAACAACTTTTCGGGGTTGTCGCTGATCACCTCACCGGTGGCTGGAAACAGGCCCGCGCGATCTTCGATTAACTCCTGTACCAGATCCGAACCGATCGCTTGAGCGTAGATCGATTGCATCGCTTCCCCGAACTCTTCCTCCGCTTGGGCCCGGGCATCTTCCAGATCGCGATCTCTGACCGACTCGAACGCTTCCATTGGAACTGACAATGCGTGATTCCAGAACTGATCAAAATTACGACCGATGTCGCCAACGAGCGGCCCGACAACCAGGATGTCGGCGTCCCGGAATTCACCCCCGGGCTTGAGCTCAAAATACTCGTCGGCAATATTGCGGCCACCGACGATGCTGACCTGGTTGTCGACGGTAAACGACTTGTTGTGCATCCGGCGATTGGCGCGCTCGAAATCGCCCGCGTAGTTCAGCCACTTGTTGCCGCCGCGGCCGAGCGGATTGAACAATCGCATTTCCACATTCGGGTGCTCGTCGAGGAGCAAGAACACCTCATCGTCGACGGACGTGAAGACATCATCGAGCAGAAAACGCACGCGCACGCCACGATCAGCTGCTTCGAGCAATTTCATAATGAAGATCAATCCCGCGGCATCGCTCTTCATCAGGAAGTATTGGGCGTCAATGGTGCGATCCGCAGCATCGATCATGGCAAGCCGCGCGCCCAGTGCATCCATACCACCAATAAGCGGATAAAAGCCTGACTTGCCAGGATGCGCTTGCTCCCATAGCGCCACCTCCCGCCCCAGGCGCGTGTCCTGTGTATCGGTTTTCACCGTACTGACGGCGCGCGGATAATCGACCGGCCCGCTCGCACAGCCGGCCAATAAAGCCAGCAGCAGCACACACACCGACTTCAATCCGACAATCGCGAGACTTCCCACCCGGTCGTACGTCTGGTCGGCCATTTCAAAAGTATACTGGGATCGGGCGGTTGACCGGACGAACAACCCGGAACGGACAACGCTGCCTGCGTGTGTCGCACCCTGGTCGCTCAATCATTTGCAGCAGCTTCGATGTTGCGCGCCACAATGTTGACGTTGCAAGCTCCGCAAGTGTTTATCCCTTTTGGTCCGGCAAACGAATTGATCATCCCACACACATTTCGCGCACTGCGTCACCCGCTGTTTCGCAGATTCTTCTTCTGCCAGGCGGTATCTATCCTCGGACACTGGATGCAGCAAATTGCCTTGCAGTGGTTGGTCTATCGCACCACCGGTTCGGCAGCCATGTTGGGACTGGTCGCATTCGCCAATCAGGCGCCGATTCTGTTTATCGCGCCGTTCTCCGGCGTACTCGCCGACCGGCTCGACCGGCGCATGCTCCTCATCACCACTCAAAGCTTTGCAGCATTGCAGGCCCTGTTGCTGGGCATGCTGGTGCTGTATGGCGCCTTCACCATCTGGCATCTGGTCGCGATGGCACTGATGTTCGGCATTGTTGCCGGCCTCGACACCCCGGTGCGCCACTCGTTGTTCGTCACCATGGTCGAAGACCGCAACGATCTGCCCAACGCCATTGCCTTGAACTCGTTCCTGATGAATAACGGCCGCCTGATCGGCCCCTCCATCGCCGGTATCGCTTTGATCTATGTGCAGGAAGGCTATTGTTTTCTGTTCAACGCCTTGAGTTACCTCGGCGTCGTCTGGGTCGCCACGACGCTGCCACGGCTCAAACCGTCACGCGAGGTCGCGGTAACCGGATTCATCCACTCGATAGGCAGCGCGGCCGGCTACGCCTGGCGCACTCATCCGATTCGCGAGCTGCTGGCACTGATCGCCTGTATCGCTTTTTTCGGCTCGTCCTACATCGTGCTAATGCCGGTGTTTGCGCGCGACGTATTCGGCGGTGGTTCCGAAACGCTGGGATTTCTGGTCGGCTGTGCCGGATTCGGCGCAGTCATGGGCACCGCCTTCCTCGCCAGCCGGGGCAACATCGACCGCTTGCAGCGACGTCTGATATTCAGCGGCACACTCGCTGGTGCGGCGCTGTTGGGCGTAGGCCTGTCGCAGTGGCTGTGGGTCACCTTCATTCTGATGGTATTGCTCGGCTTCGGCATTATCGTCACCGCCGCCGGCACCAACATGATCCTGCAATCGGTGGTGGACGACAGCAAGCGTGGCCGTGTGGTGAGTTTCTACACCATGTCCTTCCTCGGCATGGTGCCGTTCGGCGCATTGGCTGGCGGCAACCTCGCCAACGTCATCGGCGCTCCGCGAACCGCCGCGCTGTTTGGCGCTGTCTGCATAATCGCGGCATTGCTGCTGGGACAGCAGCTGCGGCGCCAAGCACCGCCCGGCAAATCGCAACAGCCAGCGTCCGGTTAAGGCAAGCGCATACGGACGAATCAGGATAGTGCAAATGAAAAAGCCCGCAACACGAATGTTGCGGGCTTTTTGAACACTTACTTCAACTACAGATGTTGCTCTGCAGTCCTGGTATGCGTTCTTTCCAGGATACGACTGTTTCAGCCGATCTTAGAATACCAGGTACATGCCCACACCGATGGTGGACGGGTCCTGGCCAACAGCCGCGGTCGTACCGGACTGAATGTTGCCGGCGGCGTTGTCGCCATTGTCCATACCGTTGTAGATGACGTAGACACTCGAATTGGCCGACAGCGTGT
>JASFUE010000130.1:0-8780 GCA_050050435.1 Burkholderiales bacterium
AGGAATGGCTACTCAAACAGTCATAGCGTAGTTTTGTGACCATTATACGGGTCAATCCAGACGGTTTAGATGGCAAACAGAGAGGACATATTCCCGGTACACGCGCGAAGCCGCGACCTTGCTGGCCAGACAGATCCAGCTCGGGCGCAAGCAGCGCAAGTGGACCGAGCATGAGCTTGCCGACCGCGCAGGTATCTCGCGGGCGACGCTCCAGAAAATCGAAAAGGGTGATCTGAGCGTTGCCATCGGGCTGGTGTTCGAGGTGGCCGCGTTGGTCGGGGTCACTTTGTTCGACGAGGAGCGCAGCTCGCTCGCCTCTCACATCGCTCGCACCGATGACAAGCTGGCCTTGTTACCGAGCGCCGTGCGCAAGCGCAGAAATTCGGTGGATGATGAATTCTAAAGCGCCTTACAGCGAAGCCTTAGCTGTCTTGCCCGCGATAACGCCATCTTCTGGGGCGGGCAAACACTTAGCCTGACACCGGCTTACGATATCTGTCCGCAAAACCGGACCGGGCACGAAGCTTGGCAAGCCATGCTGATTGCCGGTGAGGATCGCATGAGTCGGATTTCGTCCTGCCTGAACGCTGCCGGGCATTTTCTGCTGTCCCGCGAGCAGACTATTGCCATTGCCCGAAACCAGCTCACCAGCATCATCGATCACTGGGATGCCGTGTGTGTCGAAGCCGGTCTCACCGCTACAGACCGTGCCTTGCTGTGGGGCCGCCAGTTCCACAATCCCTATGCTTTTGAAGATCTTGATGGCGACGCAGCCGAGTTGAAGGTCATGGCCGATACGGCACGTTCGGCGTAGTTCTCCGCGTATCATCAGCCCCTTGTCGTCGCCGCAGGCGGATCGTTCTCGGTCGGTGAGTGCATAGAGCCCGCCGGGCTGCGCTTTGGTCACGCATGTTCCGTCTCCTCTGGCGGTTTTCCTCAATGTCCCGCTTTTCTAGCCGGGGTCGCCGGACGGGCAACGGTCTGCCCGCTCTATTCCCCCGGCTTTCGCCGGGGTCCCGTGTTGCCCGTTCCCTGACGGTGCCCATCCGGCTTGTCCCCCGTCTTCGTCGCAGGCCATTAACGAGGTTGCCGGCTGCGTTTACTTGAACATTCAAGGGGATTGATAACCTATGGCATCCAGAAACAGCTGGATCAGCTGTTCGATCGGATCATCGAGTGGGATGTCCTTGTGGCGCGCACTGTTGACAATGCGTTTGGCATAAAGTGCCTCGCGCACCGTACCCTGGAACATCAGGCTGGCGGCACGCGCATTGATCTGTCTGACCCGGCCCTGTGGGGCCAGCTCGCTGAAGCGGATTTCGATGAAATCGGCGAAACTTTTCCAACGCGAGTCAAAGAACTGCTGTGCGGCCGCGGCACCTTCCAACACGCTTTGCATCTCCATGCGCAGGTAGTCCGGATCGCGTGCCACGCTTCGGGCGTACACCTGGGTCATTCGCAGCAACACGCTGCCGAGATCGTCCGGCCCCGCCAGGACCGCTTCGACATAACTTTCGCGGTGGCAGGCAATCTCGGTGAGAACGGCTTCGTATAGAGCCTCCTTGGAGTCGAAATGCCGGTACAGGACGGCCGGGCTCACGCCCCGCCGTCGTGCGATCTCATCCACCGATACCCCATGATAGCCGCGGTCCGCGAACACGACCTTGGCCACCGCCAGGATCGAGGAGCGGCGCTCGACCGCCTTCAGGCGTTGGGCCATTAGTGCTTGCGGACGAGGAACTCATACTGGCCGCTGGTCTCGCTACTCCTTAGCAGCTCATTGCCGGTCTGCTTGCAAAAGGACTCAAAGTCCTTCACAGACCCCGGGTCGGTAGTCATGACCTTGAGTACTTTGCCTGCATCCAGCGAAGCGATCGCCTTTTTCGCCCGCAGGAGTGGGAGAGGGCAGTTCAGTCCGCGCGCGTCGAGTTCTTGGTCGAATTGGATCATGATAAATTTCCCTTCATAGCAGAAGGATCCGGGTGCGGCTGCCGAGGACCCCCGACTCCCACTTTAGAAAGGCGTCGGCGGATTGCCTCCCGGCCGTCCGGAACTGTATGCAGTCGAGCCCATGTTACAAAGTGAACGATCACTAACTGAATATCGGCGAAGTCACATGTCAAGGAACGTTTCGCCGCCAGCGTGTGTTTGTCTCCGTCGTTGGGGTGAATCGCGCGTTAGGTATATCTGGCGAGGTCACCAGCTTGGACACCAAGTCCGATGACGCGACGCGTAAACTGATCCATGACCACGAGTACCCAGTGGTTCTTTAACAGGATGGAATCATGGCGGAACCGGCCAACACTCCAGAGGCTGTCCTTCGGGTGGCCGCGCAAGGTCAGCCATGAGAGCGCATTTTGCACCGGGAACTGGCCGGTAATAGGTGGCAAGGACGCGTCGCGCAGCATTCTTATCAGTGTCGGTGCCGAAGGCTCGGTTGATCTGCCGAGCAATCCGGGGCGTCCGTGTCCCTGTGCTTGTTCTCGTTTTTCAGGTTGGTTACTTGTGGCCGCTAAGGCGTATGTCGCCACTGTAGCCACAGGGAAGGTCAGCCATGTTCAAGGGACTGTTGGGAGTCGCTGTCGCCGTTTTTCTTGCCGTGACCGGTTACGAAGCGTGGGACTATTATACCAGCGTCGATCATCCCCAGGCGCTCCTGACGACCGAAGCTGCACTGGCCACGCAGGAGCTCGTCGCACTTGCCAGTGTCAGTATCGAGCACGCCGTGCGGCTGGAAGCCGCCTTCGTGGGAATACCCGACACGGCAGGTGCTGCGGCACAGGGTCTGTTGGAAGGCACCCCTTTTGCCCGTCTGCAGTCTGCCGGCATCGATCCGCGCCGCGACCTGCGCCACATGGTTTTTGCGCTTTACTTGGGTGACGATGAAGATCCCGGCTATGCACTTGCGGTGCTCGGCAACTTTGATGAGACTCGCGTGCTGACCGGTTTGAGCGGGGAATACGAAGTCAGCCCTGCACCGAGTGGCCAACCGCGGGTATGGCAGATCCGTAAACAGAATATCGATAGCTGTGAATGGTCGCGCCCCTGGTACCTTTTTGTCAGTGGTGGTCTGATCGTTGCCGCCGATCCCGAGCGTATGCCCGCGCTACTCAGGCGCTTCGGTGACCGCGCCACGGCGCAACGCGATCTGGAGCGCTGGCGGGAATTCCGTGCCGATCAGCTCGGCAGCCTGGCGCTGTTTGTCCCCGAAAATGCCCCTAAGACCGGCAACCGTTTTATCCAGCAGCCGGTCAGTAAGGCATACGGTATGCTGGATGCGTTTAGTGAAGTGTATTTCGGCATGGGCGTGTCGCCGTTGCCGTTCCGTGCCCGCTTCGAACTGATGCTGGCGGGCGAGGACGCCCACGCCGCGAGCGCCCTGGCCGCCGGCTGGCAGGCTGCACTGATGGATTCCAAAAAGCAGTGGGGTAAACAGATGCCAACCGCGGCGCGCCTGCATGATGCCTTGGCGGTCAGCCATGCTAACGGTGCCCTGCGCATGACCGCCAGTGTCGACAGAGCCTGGCTCCAGGACGCTGCCAAGATTCCACAGGAGCTCATGGGTATGCTGTTCAGCGGCTCCGGCATATCAATGTCGAGCCCGAATGGCGCGGTAGCGCCGCAGGAGCGCATCGACGAAAACCCCACCCACTTCCTGCGCGAGATCGGTGCTGACACGTTGCCGCGCTATCAGCCTGAAACGCCTTTTCTCCCCGAAGCTGATACGGTAAGCGGTCCGTTCGGTATTCAGCTGAGCGCCGTCGAGCTCAGCGACCAGACGGATGCCGGCCTCGAGCTGACGATCAGCGCCACCCACCGCGGCATCCCGAACCTGGGCGATGGCAAACAACGGGTGCAGTTGTACGTGGAAAGCGTCACCGACGCACAGGGCAACGAGCTGCTCCGTGATGAGACGTGCGGCCGGGAGCGCAACGCGCTGCCGGCCGGTATTGACAAACCGCATTTCGGCAATAGTCTGAAGGGCGAAAAGACGGTGCGTCTGAAAACCAATACCCGACAGGAGGATATACACCGTATCCGCGGGCGGGTGGAATTGCTGCTGCCGGTCAAGACCGAAAGCGTGCTGTTGGCCACGCTGGACCAGGAACACAGCATCGACCGCGATGGCGTGCGCGTGGTGCTGCGCCGATCTGGCACCGACACTCTGAATTATAAGGTCTATGGCGACAGTCGCCGGGTGCTTGCGCTGCGCGGGCTGAATGGCGCGGCACAACCCCTGGCCGGTACGTCCAGCATGGCCGGCGGTTTCCTGTTCGGTGAAGGCCTATCCAAGAGCCAGAGCTTTGCCGGGCAGGTGGCCTCCGCTGAATTGGTACTGGCGACCAGCGACGTCGAAAAACGTTTTCCGTTCGAAATCAGCGGTGCGCGTCCGCGGGTCAGCCGGGATGAGTCCCGACATGCGCCCGCAAGTGTTCCGCCTTACAGCCCTGCGCAGTTGCAGCGCGACTTCAAAACCGCTCCGGCACTGCCTGTGGACGCGAGGGATATAAAAGCTGAAACTACCAGCGGCCCTTTCCGCATTACCCTCGATCGCCTGCGGTCATCGCTCGGCTTGCAGGCGGGCTTCAAGGTGTATGCACCGCCGGTCCCGGGCATGGCGGATAGCCTCGCCGCGCTGGCGCTGGAAGTGACCGCGATCGAGAATGCCGCCGGCAACAACCTGATGGAAGCGGACCGACAAAGCGGCGCGGTGCAGCTGAGCCAGGACTGGCAGGAGAAATCGCGCCTGCAGGGACAGGTCAACCTGCGTTTCGAGACCAAGGCCGAGGCAGCCGATATTCGAAAGCTCAAGGGCGCGCTGCACCTGCGGCTGCCCCGGAAGGTTCAGTCAGTCATTATCGACAGCATGACCGTCGGCACACGGGTCCACCAAGCCGACGGCCCCATTACCCTGAGACGCATCGACGACCAGGGGTTCATTCTCGATTTCGGCAGCCGGCAACCGGCGCTGCTTGCGGTCAACGTCTATAACGCACAGGGCGAAAGCCTGTGGGTGCCGGACCCGCGGATCGAAATAAAGAACGAACGTTGGCTGGGCCGCTTCGACACCCATGGCACCTTCGAAAAGATAGAACTGCTGCTGGCCACGCAACAGGAAGAAAAGTCGCTTCCGTTTGAGCTAAGCCTGAGTTACTAAGGAGTACTTAAGTAAGCGGACAGGATTCTACGGGACACGCCATGAATACATCCCTGTAGGCTCGACGGCGGCGTCCCTGCCGCCGACGGTCCCGTATCACCATGTCCGCTTACTTTGTTCCGGTTTAGTAACGCGCAGGTCGTACTCGATGCGCAGTTTTTCCAAACGCCGCCAGCCCAGATAGCAGTAGGGACAGAGGTAGTTCGAGAACACGGTGACTTTAAGCAGTGGCCTGGTATCCAGTATCACGTTGAGACCTTCGAACTAAATCTTGGTCACACGCGGCTGCGTGGTCGCACTGTCAGTTGCGGTCATCCGGTATAGCGACCAGCCGGAAACCGACCACCGAGTACGCGGTATCAGGACTGTCCGCGGACCGATAGCCAGGCCGGACCATGTGCAGCGAACAATGATAGGAACCGCCGCGGCGGACGCGCTTGTCTCCTGTTGCCGGTCCCTGCGGGTCGCTCTCGGCGGCTCGTGCGTAGTAGTCCCGTGCATACCAGTCCCGAGTCCACTCCCAGACATTGCCCAGCATATCGTACAAACCCCAGGGATTCGGGGCGCGGGTCGCAACCGGGTGCGGAACGTCGCCGGAGTTCTTGATGTACCAGGCGTGTCCAGCCACTGCCTGAGCTCTTGTCGGGCGCAAGCCCTGCGTGCCGGCGCGCGCCGCGTATTCCCACTCGGCTTCGGTCGGCAGCCGATAGCGCGTCTTCGGGTCGCGGACCTGCAAACGCTGGATGAATCGTTCCGCGTCGTGCCAGCTTACCGAGACAACAGGCAGACGTCGCCAGTCGCGGGCGGACCAGTACGGTGCCGGGCCCGGTTGCGTGCCCATAACCTCCAGCCACTGGCCCTGTGTAACCTCTGTGGTGCCGAGATAGAAGGGCGTGGTAAACGTGACAGAATGCGGGGGATGCTCGTCACGTACAGTGTCGATGCGGCCCTTCGGATTCTCGGCAATGACTTCATCCAGATTTGGTGTACCCATAACGAAGGTACCGGCGGGAATTTCGAGAAACTCCATCCCGACGGGATTGCGGTAAACATTAGGCCCCGCAACGACCACTGATGCGTGCAGTGCGACAGGCGCAAGAAGCAGCAGTGCTTTCATCCAAGAGAACTCCTACCTGGCGTCGCTGATGTCTTTGCCGCAAAATGTTTCGCGAACTTGTCCATGACGGCGCGCTGCCGTGCCGCCGGCGCCGGTCGTTGCGCCTTGAAGTCGCTGAGTCGTTTGTCGAGGTCGGGTGTGGCAGACAGTGGTTCAGCCTCGCTGAAAAATGCGAGCAGCAGGCTGAGCAAGCATGTGCACGCAAACCGTCTGATTCCTCGGTTCATTATTTTCTCCATGAGTTTTGCGCGAGTGGGGTGATGGTCGGGCACCTGCCACGAAGTTGGACAGCGCCCGCGACCGATAATTCCCGCGCCGTGCGAGGCGCTGGCATTGCGCAGCGAACGCAGCCGGTCGGTTCTATAGAATGACGAGGGACACGTGTTTGCCTGCAGGGAGTTCATGGCAGTGGTGTGCGAACGCACCTGCGGGCAGGCGCCATTGAGATATTTCAATGCCGGCCGGTTCGCCTTTGCCTACAATTTGCTTGCAGGGCCGACGCACCATCGGGCGTGGTTGTGAACAGGGCATTTGTCGAACAGGATGGGCTTATGCAGAAGGTTGTCGGCGGACTTGTCACAGGGCTGGCAGCCACTGTCGTGCCGTCACTGCAGATGCTCATGAAGCCGGCTATGGGGCTCATACCTCTGCTCAATGCCCTATCGATGCTGGCCAAATGGGCAACAAGTGTGTCGGGGTGTCGCCGCAGAGACTGGAAGATCGCCAGGTGTGGGGGGCCTGCAGATGCTGCTGGTGCCGCTGTTGCGCGGCCCGGGCACCATCTCGCCGGGCTTTCTCACCGGTCATTGTGTACGCAAACGCCACCAGCGATGATGTCTTGAGTGCCCGTTTCTCGCCATGCCAAATGAGCAGAACGCCATTGAAGACTACGCCATCATCGGCGATTGCCGCTCTGCCGCACTGATTTCCCTTCGCGGATCGATTGACTGGTTATGCTGGCCAAGATTCGACAGTCCATCGTTGTTCGGCGCATTGCTCGACCGCGACAAGGGCGGCTGTTTCGCGGTTCGCCCCACCGCACCGTTTACCGCAACCCGGCGCTATATCGGCGATACCAATGTGTTGGAAACCTCGTTCATCACAGCCGGAGGCGTGCTACGGCTGACAGACTTGATGCCGGTGACGTCCGAGGAAAACAAACGTGGTTTGCTGTGGGCTGCACACCAGATTCTGCGCCGGGTGGAATGCATCGAAGGCGAGGTCGAATTCGAAGTCATCTGCAATCCGCGTCCCGGATACGGTCGCGAGAACTGTCGGCTGCAGGACCGCGGCAGCCTGGGACTGTACTACGAGCATCGAGGCCGCGCGTTCATTTTGCGCAGTGAACTGCCTCTCACGCTCTCGACGCAAAGCGGACACGTGGTTTCGCGCCACACTTTGCGTGCTGGCGAGCGGCGGCATATGTCCGCAGTGTTCACCGAGCGCGAGCCTTCGTTCATACCTCCGCTGCGGGAGGAGGCCGAGCGGCGCATCCGCCTGTCTTTGGACTGGTGGGAGGGATGGGCAAATCGCTGCACCTATGACGGGCCCTACGCAGCGGCGGTGCGGCGTAGCGCGCTGGCGCTGAAACTCTTGACCTATGCGCCGTCCGGGGCTGTGGTTGCCGCGCCCACCACCTCGCTGCCGGAGTGGCCGGGGGGTACACGCAACTGGGACTACCGGTATTGTTGGCTGCGTGATGCATCCATGACGCTGCGCAGCTTGTTTGAACTGGGTTACCGCGAAGAGGCAAATGCGTTCATGGCCTGGCTGTTGCACGCCACCCGGTTGACCTGGCCGGAGCTGCAGATTGTCTATGATGTGTACGGTGAGACCGACCTGGCGGAGACCGAGCTCGAGCACCTGGCAGGCTTTGCCGGAGCGCGGCCCGTGAGGATTGGCAACGATGCCTGCACGCAACTGCAACTGGACATCTATGGTGAGGTGCTGGACGCGGTGTATGAATTCGTCAGGCACGGCGGCCGTCTCGATCCATCGACGTCGCGGCACCTGGTCGGTTTGGGAAAGACTGTCTGTCGGCGCTGGCGGGAACCCGACGAAGGCATCTGGGAGGTTCGTGGCGGGCGCCGGCATCATACCTATTCGAAGGCGATGTGCTGGGTTGCGCTTGACCGGCTGCTCCGTCTGCACCAGGCCGGTCACCTGAGGGCACCGGTGGGTTTGTTCACCCGCGAGCGGGACGCGCTGCGCAACGACATCGAAGCGCGCGGTTACAGTGAGGGTCTCGATAGCTATGTCAGCACGCTGGACGGCGATGACCTCGATGCCAGCCTGCTGCTGCTGGCGCGCTACGGTTACCTCGAACCGCGCTCGGCCCGGGCGCAATCAACGCGAAAGGCCGTGGAACAGCGGCTGGGGTGCAACGGTCTGCTGTACCGTTACCTGGCGGAAAGTGACGGACTCCCGGCGGGGGAAGGCGCGTTCGGCATTTGCAGTTTCTGGGCCGTGGCCGACTGCGCGCTCTCATGCGATGTCGAACACGGC
>JASFUE010000131.1:0-8766 GCA_050050435.1 Burkholderiales bacterium
ATCTGCCAAGAGTGTACGCTAGACTGTATGTTTTCGGTCCATGGCGATTCTTCCGATGCCCTCCAATCAAGTTAACCTCTCCAGTCGCAACGTCGTCCCCTGGCAGCCCAGCCAGCGTTATCCAGATCCGGCGATCCAGATCCTCGACCAGAGTTTCGCCCGCTACCGCATCAACCAGTCGTCGGTCGAGCGAATCGCTCATGGCTTTCGTTGGTGCGAAGGTCCGGTCTGGTTCGGTGACGGTCGCTACCTGCTATGGAGCGACATTCCGAATAACCGCCTGCTCAAGTGGGAAGAGCAAACCGGGACGGTGAGCATATTCCGTCAACCATCCGATTTTGCTAACGGCAACACCCGTGACCGCAACGGCCGGCTGGTGACCTGCGAACATGGAGGGCGCCGTGTCACACGAACTGAATACGATGGCACGATTACCATCATCGTCGACCGATTTGACGGCAAACAGCTCAATTCACCGAACGATGTTGTTGTCAAATCCGATGGCTCGATCTGGTTTACCGATCCTCCGTTCGGTCTGCTGGGCAACTACGAAGGTCATGTTGCCAAGCAGGAACTGCCGATGAATGTCTATCGTGTCGACGGCTCAACTGGCGAAATGACGGTGGTCGAGTCCGAAGTAAACCGGCCGAACGGCTTGTGTTTCTCTCCTGATGAATCCATTCTTTATCTGGTGGAGTCTGGCAGTTCCCCACGGAACATTTACGCCTATGACGTCACTGATGGCGGCAAACGCCTTTCGAACAGACGCAAGTTCCTCGATGCCGGGCCGGGGACGCCCGACGGCATGCGCTGCGACGTCGACGGAAATATCTGGTTTGGCTGGGGGATGGGCAATCCTGAGCTCGATGGGGTGCTGATCTACAATCCCGATGCCAGACTGATCGGCCGCATCGTTTTGCCAGAGCGCTGCGCAAATCTGTGCTTCGGTGGCCACCATCGAAACCGTTTGTTCATGGCGGCCAGCAAGAGCGTTTACGCGCTCTACGTGAATACGCAAGGCGCGGCTGGAGGTTGATACGTTGTCATAGAACCCGGACAGGTTAACGCCGCGTCACGGATCTCCTTTTACCGTTCACCGGCCACTGTTCATGCGTCGCGGGCAATCGTGACGCCAGCAATCTGCCCACCGCATTCAGGTCGAGACCGGGACTGCGCCGGAAAATCTCGTCGACCAGATTCCTTCCATAGAGCCTGTACAACTCTCTGAGCTGATTGTCACGCTGCCACAACTGCTGTGTTCCCAGCAATTCGTCGAGGTCGGCGTAATGCGGGGCAACGTCTTCGAATTCACCTGTCATCTGGCTCATCGTCATCTCCTGTCGGTTGACTGACAAGCCAAGTATTGATTGTCAACTCATCTCGGGCTGTACCGCAGGCGCCGGGTTATTGACCGACCAAGACAATACGCAGGGCTCGCCCAGAGCTCGATCCTTTCTCCCAGGTTCGGGCAAGGTTGTCGACTCTCTGGCACGCTAGTCGGCCTTTGTTGCCGAGTACTCGCCTTCGTCGTCGCGGACGACACGGAATTTTCCGGAGTTGCACTGCACATTCCAGGCATTGCTGCCTGCACTGGTGACGCGAATGACATGGTTGCATGGAAGGTTCGCGCTGCGAATCGCGGCTGCAAGCGTCCCATGATCCGGTTCATCGGCAAATGCACCGACGCTCCCCGTTGCCAACACCACACTCAACAACAATAGCAAGCCCGGTTTCATACTATTCCCTGCACTGGGTTTCATGGCTAATTCCCTCACTTGTTTCTTGCGGCCTCTACATGTTTGATCACGACCGCAATTTGTTGTTCCGTTATTCCGCCTGAAATAATGCCAGCCGGCGCCACCGCGCGCCACGACAGGCAGCACGGGGTACCTTTGGTCAGTTTACCTCCCTTCACGTTCCGCCCCCTTAACGCTTGCGCGTTTGTTCACATGCGAATTTGTTAAGAACTGGCGCGAACGACGTCACTGCGTCGCCGCATGGCGACGCGTGCACAACCGTCTGCGCGATTAAGCTTCTGTTTCCGATTAAAAAAATGTCGAGGGCACATCGATTGCTGAAACAGACATGACGTACTTCATATAAATTTGTCGCTAAGTCTGCGGCGATCACACAGGGGTGCGTTAAAGCCTGACAAGGGCAAGCCCGTTCGAAAGAACAGGTACGCAAAGCCACTGGCCTAATTCCCGGTACGGGACATGGCAGCAGGGCTACCGGGCAAAGAAGCCGCGCGAGGCGCAGCCACGCCCTCCGCGGCATTGGATGCGGGCCTATGGTCGCAAGACCCGGTCAGCACGGTGTCCATTAATGCAACACCCGTTCAACGCGGGAGCGCGGATGGCGCTGCGCCTGGTTTTCGCCCTTATATCAGGGAATCGAAGTCTTTGATGAAAGCGATAAACGAGAGGAGAACCCGCCCATGAAAAGAATGATCATATCCATTGTGTCGTTGCTTGCCTTTGCAATGATCCACTCCACACACGCGGCACCACCGCATGGCAAGTCCAACATCCGCCACTGTGGTTGCGTAGTTTATGACGACGGCAGCATTGGCATGGCATTCGTCGATGCCAATGTCAGCAGCAAAGCCAAAGGCCACAACAAGCATGGTGCTGGAACCATTGACTCATGCTTCGATGGCGTTGATACCTTCATCGACTACCAACGTACCGCCGGAGACTGCCAGGTCGGAGGCACACCGCTGGTTGGACCCGGCCTTCCGGATTGCGGGGATACAATAGTAGTCGGTGACGTCTGCGGTGAGCCGACGCCCGAGTAGAAAACGGGGGAGAAAAAAATCAAATGGGGCACCGGGCAGGTGCCCCATTTTTAGTATGTACACTCCAAATGTCATTCATTGGCTGACTATTCGACACACCGCTCAGAACGTTCTTGCATAAGTCGGTACACTGTAACCACTCATCAAAGGAAAAAGCCAATGACCACCGACACAGCCTCATATACCCCGCCGAAAGTGTGGACATGGGACAAACCCAGCGGCGGCAAATTCGAAAGCATCAACCGACCGATTGCGGGCGCGACTCATGAAAAGCCGTTGCCCAGAGGCAAACATCCGTTACAGCTGTATTCGCGGGGCACACCCAACGGTGTCAAAATTACCATCATGCTCGAGGAATTACTCGCGCTCGGCAAAACCGGCGCCGAATACGACGCCTTCCTCATCGATATCAACAACGGTGATCAGTTCGGTAGCGGTTTCGTTGAAATCAATCCGAATTCGAAGATTCCCGCGTTGCTCGACGTCAGCACTTCACCACCGACCCGCGTGTTTGAATCCGGAGCCATTCTGCTCTATCTCGCTGAAAAATTTGACGCCTACATTCCGAAAGATCTTTCCGCGCGAGCCGAATGCCTGTCATGGCTGTTCTGGCAAATGGGTGCTGCCCCGTTTCTTGGGGGCGGTTTTGGCCACTTCTTTTCGTATGCGCCGGAGAAATTCGAGTACCCGATCAACCGCTATGCCATGGAAGTGAAGCGCCAATTGCATGTGCTCGATCGCAACCTGTCCGTGCGCAGATACATGTGCGGCGACGAATACAACATCGCTGACATGGCCACCTTCCCGTGGTACGGCAATCTGGTCCTGGGTCGGCTCTACAATGCTGGCGAGTTTCTCGACGTCGCCTCCTACACGCACGTTGTCCGTTGGGCGAACGAGATTCTTGCGCGACCGGCGGTCCAGCGCGGCCGGCGCGTGAACAGGACCACGGGCCCGGAAGAAGAACGCGTGCTCGAACGCCACGATGCCAGCGATCTGGACTGAAATGGGTTGAGATTGTTGCAACAGCTACAGGACTGCGCTTGTCACTCGCACCTGGTCATTCCATCGACATGCGGGGCGACTGCGTCTCATTATCCTGCGGACGGCTTTGGCAGTACCCACGGAACCCGGCGAGCAAAAACCTTGATGCGGATCAAAGCGCATCCAGCTCGATCGGCCTAGCTTCAAGCTTCGTTTTCGGGGGAACTCGTTGAGAGGGGGTTGTCATGAAACGTCTACTTCCCATAATCACCGTATCAATCGTTCTCGGCATTGCTTTCAATAGCCGAACCATCGCTTCTGACTTGAGCGAAGGTGAAGAACTCTACACTTCCCAATGCAAGCTCTGCCACGGGAGCCTGACCCAAGACACCGGGCTTCGAGTACCGAACATATCGCCCGGGCGCATTGAACTGGCCATGCTCGAAACCCTGAAAAGCAGCAAGAGCGATTTTTTGACGGGCTTGATTCCTTCTCCCGCCGCGCCGGCGGGCGAACGCATCGCCTTCGCTCCGCCGTTCGGGCCAAACCTGCGCGGTGTGGTCGGGCGTCCGGCCGGTAGCGTCGAAGGCTATACTTATTCCAAAACGATGATGAGCACGCTCAAGGGCATGGTGTGGAACGAAGCAGCACTAAACGTCTGGATCACCAACCCGCAGGCATGGGTTCCCGGCGTCTACATGTTTTACAAGCAACCCGACCCGGAAATTCGTCGCAAGATCATTCTCTATCTCAAGGCAAATCCTTGATCAGATAACGAGACTCCGGATTCGTGAGCGCGGAATTTTCCTATGATCCGGTAACAGCGGTCGATGAGGCGACCGCGACCGGCGAGACCGCCGAGATCTTCGCCGACATCCGTGAGACCATGGGAATTCCGCTGATCACATCGATCTGGCGCGGGCTCGCCGATATGAACGGCAGCTTGCCTGCAGTCTGGAGTGCGACCAAACCAATCTACCTGTGCGGGCACGTGGACAAGGCGCTGGCGCGCGTTGTCGAACAGAGCGGATTGCCGACCCCCGAACCGGCTACCCGCAGTGAGTTGGCACGTGCCGGCATTGGTAGTTCGCAGTTCGAAGCCATTCGCACCATTATCGATGCGTACAACCGCTCCAACGGCATGAACATGGTTGCCCTTGCGGCCCTTGTGTCACCGCAGACCGGCGAACGCGAGGACGCGTGCCCGCGCACAACGCCGGAATGGGGTGAGTTTCCGGCGCTCATGCCACGCGAAGAAATCGATGACAAGACCTGGGAACTGGTTCGCAAAGTCAACGCATTCGGCGCGCCCGGCATCGATGCCCATGTCGCCACTCTTTGGCGCCATCTGGCTCACTGGCCGGGCTTGCTTTGCCTGATCGATTCGGCTTTGGCGCCCGGGCATGCGGACGGATCAATAACTGCCGCCGCAACGCGCATGGTCGAATTAACGCGCCAGGAAGCTATACGGCTCGCTCCATGGCGCAGCAAAGAGATCGTGCTCGCAGATCCGGTACGAAAGACAATTACCGATTACATCAACGAACCCACACTGGTCGCGCGCATGGTCACGATCGGTCATACGTTGGCGACCTGGTTGCCGCGTAATTAACGACTCGATGTGTCGGCCTCACTAAGCCTCTGGTCCCGCGCTGCGCATATCGCAGCGCAAACGCCTGCGTCGCGCAACCGCTACGTCGATTTCCTGCGCGCGTTATCGATCCTGATGGTCATTTCGGGTCACTGGCTGGCAGCCGCCCCCTATGTAGTTCACGGCGAGCTCGCCCTGAGCAGTATGCTGGAGCACCAGCGCTGGACGCATCTCCTGTCGTGGATCTTTCAGGTCATGCCGGTATTCTTCATGGTCGGCGGCTACTCCAATGGGTTGTCCTGGAAAGCGGCGATGCGTGACAGGAAGAGCTATGCCGAGTGGCTGAACGGCCGGCTCCAGCGCCTCGCGGGGCCACTACTACCGCTGCTGGGGGCATGGGTGATTTTGGGCATTGGTGCTCACCTTGCCGGCGCTCGGCCCGAGACAGTAAAGATCGGCTCACAGGTTGCGCTTATCCCGATCTGGTTCCTGGCAGTTTATGTCGGCGTCGTCGTAATCGTACCGCTGACCTACGCTGCCTGGCGGCGCTTCGGCATGACGTCGTTCTGGGTGCTCGCAGCCGCAGTCGCCGTGGATGATTTCCTGTTTTTCGCCGCCGATCTTCGCAATGCGGGCTGGTTCAACTACGCATTTATCTGGCTCGCAGTGCATCAGCTCGGCTACGCCTGGCGTGACGGAAAACTGCTAACCGGTTACAAGGCACTGGTATGGACCGCGTCCGGTCTGGCGATTCTGATTGGATTGGTGGTCCTGGGTCCCTACCCGCTGAGCATGGTGAGCGTTCCCGGCGAAGCGGTGAGCAACTCGCTCCCGCCCAAGTTGCCAATGCTGCTGCTTGGCGTAATTCAGACCGGCATCGTGCTGGCCTGCGAGTCCCCGGTCAGGCGTTGGTTGGAGCGGCCGCGTCCGTGGACCGCCACGGTGCTGGTGAATTCAATGATCATGACGATTTTTCTTTGGCACCTCACCGCCTCGACAATCATCATCGGCCTGGCAATTCACCTCGGGAACGTTGGACTGCATATACAACCGGGAACCGGCACGTGGTGGGCGACCCGCCCGATCTGGCTGACAATCTATTCGCTTTTGCTCATCGGCCTCGTGCTCGTTTTCGGAATCTTTGAGCGCGTTGGTCGCTCAAGCCCGCCTGCTGCAGCGTGGCGCCAGATCACCGGCGCCATCCTGATGTGCGGCGGTCTTTCTTTTCTGGCGCTCGATGGCATCGGCGGTACGGGCTGGCTCGGTCTGCGCTGGTGGGTGGTGCTATTACCAGTCGTGGGAGCCGTACTGGCGGGTGTTAAGCTGCTGCCGCGCACGGAGACAAAAGCATCAGCTTGAGTGATTCCGACAAATCGTAGCCGTTGATGCACATTAAAAGGTAGCTTTGATTCCACTGAGCCGGGCCCGCCGTAGGTCTGACCTCACTACTTCTCAGATGAGCTTGCGTTGACTCAGATCAATGCGCACGATGTCTCGTTCGGTAGCCTACCGGACAAGTCGTGAAAAACAAGCCAACCAATTGGCATATGTAGACTCGCGCGCTTGCCTGAAGCGCGAATAGAAGGAAAAGCGTGCGCAAAAAGCGCGCCCCTTGAGAGGAGACACATATGAAAGCCAAGGCCGCAGTCACGATAGCCTTTCTATCTTTTTGCATCATACCGTTCGCGCAAAACGCCCATGCTGAAAGTGGCACTATCAAACTGGAAGCAAGGTGCCACGTAGAAACCAAGCACTCGCACGTATTTGGCGACCAAACGATCAAATATTACGAACAACTTTGCGCCATCACCAACACCGCCGGGTCGGGATTCATGGACAAGGTGTCGATGTTCGGGCCAGCATGGAGCGAAGCAAGCAAGTCATCCACACGTCTCATTGGTTACAACGTCATCGTCGACGCGGATAATGACCAGCTTTACTTGAGTATTTCGCGCCATGGCGTGCCACCACACCAGAGCGTCGGACAGTGGACCATCACCGGGGGAACCGGAAAATACGAAGGCGCGACGGGCGGCGGTACATATGATTTGACCTGGTTGCCACAAGTCGTTGACGGTTCGTTTCTGAATATCGCAACCTTAAACGGACAATACCATCTTCACTGAAAAACGGTAACGAGAATTGGCTTCGACGAGGCTTGACCGTGGCACTTCCCGCCGTTGAGCGGCCGGGCAATTGGTGATGCAGCCGAGTCGACGATTGATAAAGCGTAATGACTACCACTGACGTTATTAGCAGCGCCGAGGCTGGCGATCTTCCTGGGCTTCTGCGAGTCCGCGTTGCACGGACCCCGGACGCGGTCGCTTATCGTCAATACGATCCGTCTTCCGGCTCATGGCGGTCATATACATGGAAAGAGATCGAACAGGAGGTCAGGCGGTGGCGAACTGCCCTTGGCAGCGAGGGCCTTGAACGTGGTGATCGCGTCGCCGTCATGCTCAGAAACTCGGTCGAGTGGGCGTTATTCGAACAAGCCGCCCTGTCGTTGGGCCTCGTAGTAGTCCCCATCTATTGCAGGGATGCCGCGGGCAACGCCGCTTTCATTCTCGGTAATTCCGGGAGCCGCCTGCTACTGGTCGGTGAGAGTCAACAATGGCAACACATTGCACAGTTCCGGAACATGTGTCCCGATCTCGAAACAGTCGTCACAATCGACTCCCCGCCACAGGGCGAGAACGAGTTGAAAGCGTTGCATGTTTCAGACTGGCTGCCGGACGACGCATCGGTTCAAAGGTTATCTGTGGAGCCGGTCAGCAATGCACCGGATGACCTCGCCACCATCTGCTACACCTCCGGGACAACCGGCCGACCAAAAGGCGTGATGCTCTCTCACCGAAATATCCTTTCCAATGCAGAAGCAATCGTTGAAGGGATACCGGCGTATCGCGAGGACGTATTTCTCTCATTCCTGCCACTTTCTCACATGCTGGAACGCACCGCCGGTTATTACTACCCGATGCTGAGTGGCAGTGAGGTGGTCTTCGCACGTTCAATTGAAACCGTGGGCGAAGATCTCAAACAGATACGTCCGACGGTACTTATATCCGTACCCCGCATGTTCGAGCGGGCGTACGCGCGCATAGAAGCCACCTTGGCCAGGAAAGGCTCACATGCAACGCGTTTGTTCAAGCTCGCAACCAACGTGGGCTGGAATCATTTTGAGTGGTTGCAGGGCCGCGGACCAAAACCTGTCTGGTGGCAACGCCTGATGTGGCCAATATTGCGAAAGGTAGTGGTGGAAAAGATTCTCCGCCAGCTCGGTGGTCGATTGCGTGTCACCATCAGCGGCGGCGGCCGTCTGGATGAGCGCATTGCGAAGTGTTTTCTCGGATTTGGCCTACCTCTGCTGCAAGGCTACGGATTGACTGAAGCC
>JASFUE010000132.1:0-8750 GCA_050050435.1 Burkholderiales bacterium
GATGATGTTCGCACGCGTCAATCGCAACAAGCGAGAAACAGGCAAGCCGTATGTTCCAACAATGGTATTCGCCGCTGGCTACCTGCTTGCGTGGGGAATCTACAGCCTGGCCGCCACCGGCGCGCAATGGGCAATGGAATCCTTTGCGCTGATGTCGCCAATGGGTGCGATTTCCAGCGCCATCCTCGGTGGCATCGTCTTCGTCGCCGCCGGGATTTACCAGTTCACACCACTGAAGCAGGCCTGCCTGCGACATTGCCGCTCGCCTCTGAGCTTTATTCTGAATGCATGGCGTGACGGCTCGACAGGTGCGTTGCAGATGGGTGCGAGCCACGGTTTCTACTGCCTCGGTTGCTGCTGGATCCTGATGGCACTGCTGTTTGTGGTTGGTGTAATGAACCTGCTTTGGGCCGCCATCATCGCCATGTTCGTGCTCGCCGAAAAACTATTGCCTGCCAGCCGCTGGACTTCGCGCATAGCCGGCGCCGCGATGTGCGCGTGGGGCCTGTTCCTGATCGCGCAATCCTGAACATAGCGGGTTTGTGAAACCCGGTTCCCGCATTGTTCATGGGATACTGGCAGTCTGATTTCAACCTGTTCGCAGCGTTACCTTGCAAACCAATCCACCTGACGATGGACTCGCACGGCGCAATGTCGCAATCCTTGCCTTTGCCCAGGCCGTGCTCGGATCACAATTGGCCATCCAGATTATCCTGGGCGGCCTTGCTGGCGCCCACCTGGCGGACAACGCCTCGTTGGCAACCTTGCCGATTTCGGTTTCGGTGCTGACGTCGATGGTCTCGGCGCCCGTGGCCTCGCTGTTCATGGGCCGCTTCGGCCGGCGCGCGGGATTCCTGCTCGGCGCCTTGTTCGGCGCGCTTGGCGGAACGCTGTGTGCGTGGTCATTGATCATCGGCAGTTTTACGCTGCTGCTCGCCGGTGGCGCCTGTTTTGGCGTCTACCAGTCGTTCCAGGGTTTCTTCCGCTTCGCGGCCGCCGATACCGCGTCGGATGAATTCAAGCCGAAAGCCATTTCCTGGGTGCTGGCCGGCGGACTGGCGAGCGCATTCATCGGCCCCGAAGTCGTGCGCACTTCCTCGGACTTGCTGGCGCCAATTCCGTTTGCCAGTGCCTACCTGATGGTGATCGGCCTCAATGTAATTGGAGCCACGGGTCTGCTGTGGTTGCGCATTCCGCTGCCTCAATCCGGTGAAGGAACAAAGGAGTCGGGGCGATCCATGGGTGAAATTTTCCGCCAGCCCACTGTCATCGTCGCTGTGCTCTGCGCCATGGTGTCGTATGCGCTGATGAGTTTGGTCATGACTTCAACGCCACTGGCGATGAGCCACCACGGGCTGTCGACCGAGCAGGCAGCCGATGTCGTGCGCTACCACGTGTTGGCAATGTTCGCGCCGAGCTTCGTCACCGGCTCGTTGATCGCACGCTTCGGTCACGGCGCGATCATCGGCTGCGGCCTGGTGCTTCTGGCAGCCTGCGGCATCATCGCCGTGTCCGGCATCGAACTCATGCATTTCTACAGCGCCCTGATTGCACTGGGAATTGGCTGGAATTTCGGTTTCATTGGTGCCACCAGCCTGTTGGCAACCGCGCACACCCCGGCCGAGCGTGCAAAAGTTCAGGGGCTGAACGACTTTCTGGTGTTCGGTCTGGTTGCGTTTGCCTCATTCAGCTCTGGTGCCCTGCTCAGTGGCTTCGGCTGGCCAGCCGTCCAGTACGCGATGATTCCGGCACTCACCGTGGCTGCTCTTTCGCTGGCATGGCTGGCATTCACACGCAAGGCGAAACCCGGCCCGGCCTGAGTGGCGGCTGTACCAGCAGTTCAAACTCGAACAACGGAATCGGCGTCGGTGAGAACCAGGTCCGCGGCCTTTTCGGCGATCATAATCACCGCTGCGTTGGAATTTCCCGATACCACGTTGGGCATGATCGACGCATCGACCACGCGCAGCCCCTGCACGCCGCGTACCCGCAGCCGGTCATCCACGACTGCCTGCCCGTCGTTGCCCATGCGACAGGTTGTTGTCGGGTGATAGACGGTGCCACCGACCTCACGCGCATAGGCAAGCCAGTCCGAGTCGGAAAGTTCGCCCGGCACCGGCGCGTGACGCTCCAGCACGTAGGGTCTCATCGCCGGTGCACGCATCAGATCACTCAGGCGCTTCAGCCCGTCGACGACGACGCGCTGGTCTTCGCCCGCACTCAGATAGTTGTATTGAATCGCCGGCGGCTCTGCGGGGTCGGCGCTGCGAATGCGCACGCTGCCTCTGGACTCGGGGCGCAGTGGTGACATCGATACCGTAAAGGCCGGGAACGGGTGCAGGCGTGTGCCCATCTTGTCGGTGCTGAAATTGATCAGGTAGAACTGCACGTCGGGCCGAGGGACATCATCTCGCGAACGGGCGAAGGCACCGGCATAACCGCCGCTGACCGTGAGCGGGCCGCGCCGGAACAATATGTAGCGCAATCCGGTGGCGACTCGACCACCCAGTGTGCGCACGGCGTCGTTGACGGTTACCGGCATCGTACATTTCCAGACCGTGCGCACGTAGAAATGATCCTGCAGGCCTTCACCGACTTGCGGTGCATGCGTCACCAGCGGAATGCCGTGGCGCTCCAGCAGTTCGCGCGGCCCCACCCCGGACAGTTGCAGCAACTGCGGCGAATTGATGGAGCCGCCGCTCAGCAACACTTCCCTGCGGGCGTTCGCCCTGCAGGTCCTGGCGTCGCTACGGTATTCCACGCCCTTTGCATGTTGCCCTTCGAACACGATGCGTGTGACCAGTGCATCGGTGATCACGATCAAATTCGTGCGCTGGCGGGCCGGTCGCAGGTAGGCCACCGCGCAACTTGAACGCCGGCCATTGCGCGCAGTGACGTGATAGTAACCGGCGCCTTCCTGCTCACGGCCGTTGAAATCGTCATTACGGGAAATGCCGACGGCTTGTGCCGCTTCGATGAAGGCGTCGCACAACACGTGCCGGTCCGGCAGTTCGCTGACCGACAGCGGCCCCTCGCCCCCGTGATACTCGCTGGCGCCGTGCTGGAAGGACTCGGACTTGCGGAAATACGGTAGTACGTCATCGAAACCCCAGCCGCCATTGCCCAGCCGTGCCCACTCGTCGAAGTCCTCACGCTGACCACGGATATAGACCAGTCCGTTGATCGAACTGGACCCGCCCAGCACCTTGCCACGGGGAGTGAATACGCGACGCGCGTTCAATTCCGGTTCCGGTTCGGACTGGTACATCCAGTTCACTTTCGGCTCGGCAAACAGCTTGCCGTAACCGATTGGCACATGAATCCACGGATTGCTGTCTTTGGGCCCGGCTTCGAGCAACAGCACCGTGTAGCGGCCGTTCTCACTGAGGCGATTGGCGAGCACGCAACCCGCGGACCCTGCGCCGACGATAATGTAGTCATAGTTCATGGCAGTTATTCGCGCCGGACGTTGTTCCGCGCAGTATGCTTGTTCACCGTGTTTCCGTTACCGCTGCAAGTTTACCTCAGGGCCTGCGGGCAATAGCACACGGCACAAGGACCGTACACGACATCATCACCGCCGCGCCTGCCGATTTGGTCCGGCTTTGCAGGATCGGGCATCATGACAGGGTTCTTGTCCCGACCAGGAGAATGGCATGTTTGAATGGCTCGCTTCGCCCGAAGCGTGGATCGCACTGGGCACGTTGACTGCACTGGAAATCGTGCTCGGCATCGATAACATCATTTTCATTTCGATTCTGGTTGGGCGCCTTCCCGAACATCAGCGCAACTTCGCCCGGCGCACCGGTCTGGGCCTGGCAATGGTTGCGCGCCTGGGTTTGTTGTTCTCGATATCCTGGGTCATGGGACTGACCGGTACGTGGTTCAGCGTCTTCGGAGAGGAATTCTCCGGACGCGATGTAATCCTGATCGGAGGCGGATTGTTTCTGCTGGCCAAGGCGACGCACGAAATTCACAACAGCCTCGAAGGCGAAGAAGAACACGAAACCGCCACCGCTGTGGCCAGCCTCGGCATGGTGCTGGCACAGGTCGCGGTTCTCGATATCGTGTTTTCACTCGATTCGGTGATTACCGCGGTTGGCCTTGTTGATCATGTCTCGCTGATGGCGGTTGCAATCGTACTCGCGGTCGGCGTCATGCTGATCGCCGCCGGCCCGATCGGCGCCTTCGTAGATCAGCATCCGACGATCAAGATTCTCGCGCTGTCATTCCTGATCCTGGTCGGCGTGACGCTGATGGTGGAAGGATTTGATGTGCACGTGCCGAAAGGCTACATTTACTTTGCGATGGCGTTCTCGGTCGCGGTGGAAATGCTCAATATCCGCATGCGCCGCAAGAGCGCCCGGCCTGTCAAACTCCACAAAGCGATTCATAATGGTGCCAATGCAGGGTAGATACCCAGGCACCCTCGTTTATTTTTTATACGGAAAACACCATGAAACTTCGCAACCTTGGCCGGTCTGGCCTGAAAGTCTCCCCCCTCGCCTTTGGCGGCAATGTCTTTGGATGGACCGCTGACGAGGCTATGTCGATGCAACTGCTCGACCGCTTCGTTGAAGAAGGCTTCAACTTTATCGATACGGCCGACATGTACTCGCGCTGGGCTCCCGGCCATACGGGAGGGGAATCGGAAATAATCATCGGAAACTGGCTGAAGAAAAGCGGCAAGCGTGACAAGGTCATCATCGCCACCAAGCTCGGCATGGAAATGGGGCCCGACAAAAAAGGCCTGGCACCGAACTACATACGCAGCGCCGTGGAAGATTCCCTCAAACGGCTGCAAACCGACTACATCGATCTGTACCAATCCCATGTGGACGATGCGGATACGCCCATTGCCGATACGCTCGGTGCGTACGACGAACTCATCAAGGCCGGCAAGGTACGGGTGATCGGTGCATCCAATTACAGCGCCGAGCGCTTCGAAGAGGCGCTGAACACGAGCAAAGAGCACAGTCTGCCTCGCTACGAGTCGATGCAACCGAATTACAATATGTACGATCGCGCCGATTTCGAAGCGAAGATGCGGAAGATCTGCGTCGATAACGAAATCGGGGTGATCCCCTACTTCTCCCTGGCTGCCGGATTCCTGACCGGAAAATACCGCTCCGAGAGCGACGCCGCTGGCAAGGCGCGAGAGCGGATGGTCAAGAAGTATCTCAATCCGCGCGGCCTGCGCATTCTCGATGCACTCGATGCAGTGGCAAAGGACACTTCCTCGACACCGGCGCAAGTCGCAATTGCATGGCTGTCGGCGCAACCATCGATCACCGCACCGATCGCCAGCGCGACTTCGCTGTCGCAGCTGGAGCAGCTGTTCAAGGCAACCCGGCTCAACCTCAGCAAGGCACAACTCGCGCAACTCGACCAGGCCAGTCGCGAATAATTCAAGCAAGCCTGAACGCGCGGCCTGCCGGTTTATCAGGTCGATTCCACGTCCCCGACCGGCATGTAGTTGTGCGCTGCGCGCCGGGTCAGCAATCTTCGCGGCGTGTTGATCATGTATTTCAACATGATCAGCGGCGTGCGTAACACCAGCGTCGCTGCAAAACGCAACCACCCGGTCCATGCTGTACCGGATGCTGGTGAAGAAAGTTGCTTCACCAGCGCCGGAAACATGCCTGCCACGGCGGAGACCGAATAGGCTTGCGCACGCAGCATCAGCGATGTTCGCGGCAACCGGTATAGTGAGTCGAGGTGTTGCTCCCTGATATCGCCGTTGAAACGTACAACCGTTTTGATGCTGCCGAAGCCCTCGTAGGACTCCGCGCCCGTGAGAAACGGACCTTGCATCAGATGCCCGAAGTCCAACCAGGCCGCCTCGCTCATCAACAGATACTCCTTGTCGGGCACGGAATTTTTCAGCAACCGGTGCGCCAGAATGACATCGGGACCGGACACTTTGTCAAACCCTCCTATCTGATGGAACACCGCGCGACCGGAATGGACAACGATTTTTAACGCAAGCTCCTTACCATGACTGCACACGGCGCATGCGCACGGAGTCGCTTCCAGCGCCAGGACGATGCCTTCGTAAAACGCGTCAAAAAAGCGTGACAGCATTGCCGGTATCTGCGCCAGCATCCGTTTCCATTCTTCTTCGCTGCCAGGGTCTTCGGCATAGAGAAATAACGCATCGCCTTCGATTTCCTGCAAGCGCAGCGGAATGCTCACTTCCCGCAGCAGGGTCTCGATCAGAAAGGTAATGTACTGCTGGCCATGAATCGCGGACATCTGATTCTCGACCATGAACCGTGTATAGCCGCTGATGTCGGCCAGTACGATAACAACGCGTTTCTCAATAGGTTGCATCAAGTGCTCCCGGTTTCCGGAAAATCGTCGTGAAGGCGAAGCGGGGCCACCGCGTTGTATCGCGGTATGGTTGGGTCACGCAGTCGGCGACAACATCGGTTTCGGATACTGCCCCTGCCTCGCTCGCCTTTAGTGCGCGATGTCATAGAGATTGGAGGGTTTCAATTCTCGCGTTTCATCCCTGCCGTGAGCACTTTGAGGCTCTCTGGTGATCGATTCAGTTGCGTGAATCTGGCGATCTGGTTATTGCGCATCCTGATAATCGCCAACTGGTTTGCGCGTTTGCCGAACCCGTCGACGGGTACCATTTCGTACTGGACGAACACCACTTCCGGATCCAGTGTCGGGTAATAGTGAATATCCTGAATGACGTTGCCGCCGGACTTGCCGTCAGACAGTGCGCACAGGTGTTCGGCGACGGCATCGCGGCCTTCCACGCTCAAACGCAAGTAGATATCACTCAATACGTATTGATACACGGCATCCTTCGCCACCCAATCCCGGGGCGCATTGGAAGTGCAGTCGAGTGAAAGCTGTTCAGTGAATGCCGTTTGTGCCCGGTCGATTACGTCGTTGGGCACCGCGAGAGCGGGCGCTACGTACCCGGCGGTGATTAACACGAACAGAGCGAATAGTTTTTTCATTTTGATCCTCCAGAATTTCGGGAACGCGTTCGCCCGATCAATTGAGCGCAAACCCGCCATCGATTCGGATCTTCGAACCCAGCAAATAGCTGGAATCTTCCGATGCCAGGAACAGCGCTGCCTTGGCAACTTCCTCGGCCGAACCAAAGCGCTTGACCGGCACAAGCTCGGACATCATTCCCTTGAACCCCGAAACCTGATCGGCCGGCATTCCGAGTTTGTCGTAGATTGGCGTCTCGATGGGACCGGGGCTAACCTCGTTGACCCGAATTCCTCGCGGCGCCAGCTCGTTTGACAGAGTCCGCGCAAATGAAGACAACGCTGCCTTGGTAGCGCCATAAGCGCTCGACGTAGCCATTCCGAGATCTGCTGCGATTGACGTTGTCAGCACCACTGAGCTGCCTTCACCCATCAGCGGCAGCAGCTTCTGAACGGTGAAATAGGCACCACGCACATTGGTGCTGAACATTTCATCGAAGATTTCCGGCGTGATTGAGTCAAACGGCATGAATTTGGCGATGCCGGCATTGACATACAACACGTCGATGTGGCCTGCCTTTTCCTTGAGTTCGGCGGCGAGCGCTTCAATGTCCTCTAGTTTCGACGCATCGGAGCGAATTGCTACGACGCCGTCAGGCAGATGCGTCTTCGCCTCGGCAAGTGTCTTTTCGTTGCGACCGGTGATGAAAATCCGAGCGCCTTCCTGGTGAAACAGTTTGGCGGCCGCTTGCCCGATGCCCGTTGTACCGCCGGTGATCACTGCTACCTTGCCTTCAAGCTTCTTCATTGTTGTCTCCTTTTTGGAACGCTTGGTCTAAAAAAGGTAAAAAAAATCAGAGGCCAAGCGCCGACAGCGCAACCTCCACCACGTCATTCAAAACCTTGCGATCACGGGTTGCCTTGGCCGTCACCGCCAGCCCGTTCATCGTCGAAAGCAGAAAACGTCCAAGCTGGGTCGCGGATCGATCTGTCGGAATCTCTCCAGCCTCCTGGGCACGGACCATCAATCCGGTAAACGCCGCCTCGAGTTGACGGGCATTCGCCGAACAGGTGCCGAAAACAGCCTGGTCCTGCGCAGCCAGCTCGGTGGTACTGTTGACCATGAAACAACCCTTGCCCTCGCTCGCGATCAACCCCGAGATCAGACCGTGAAAAAGCTCCCTCAGAACATCACCGACCGGGCCCTCGCCTTCGAGCGCACGCCGCATCGGCAAGGCTTGCAGGCTGCGATAGCGTTCGAGGGCAGCCTCGAACAGCTCATGCTTTCCACCGAAGGTGTCGTACAGGCTCTGGCGGTTTACGCCAAGGCTGTCCACCAGATCCTGCATGCTGGTGCCATGAAAGCCCTTGGCCCAGAACACCTTCATCGCGTCGTCAAGCGCGGTATTCCGGTCAAATTGTTTGGTTCGTCCCATGGCGCGCATTGAAACACTTTTGGAACGATCAGTCAAGAACGGATCGATTCCTCGCTCCAATCAAATAAAATCAGAAGCTTAGCCGAGAGAGAACCTGCTACCAATGGCGCGTATCCGGCGCCCCTTTGAACGGACCAACAATATCGTCGGTAACCCAGCCGCCGTAGAACTCTCCGGGCTGAGGCCGCACTTTTTCACCATCAACGTAACAATCGACACGCCCCGGGTAAAAGGAGACATAACCGCGCAACACGCCAAAGGCGGCAATCGGCTCCGGATAACTCCATGCGACGGCTTTGCCATCTGGTTGCGACGCGAGACGCCAATACTTTGCGACTCCCTTCCACTCGCACACCGA
>JASFUE010000133.1:0-8726 GCA_050050435.1 Burkholderiales bacterium
GGTGACGAGTACCCGGCCTTCCGGTGGAACCCGACCTTCGACGCCCCGGTTCTGCAATTGGTCGCCATAGGCCGGGTGCGGTCGCGGGCTACCGAACTTGTCCTTGCCGTCGATGCTCAGCCGCACCAGCGGACCGCGGACCAGGTCCGCGCCATCGGCAACCGGTGCCGATCGCCCGTTGGCCTGGTGACAGTGCGCGCAACGGTCCTCGTTGAATGTGGGGCCAAGTCCCCATACGCCGGACGGATCCGGCGCAACCACCCAGGCTTCATTGAACTGCGACTTGCCTTCGACGAATCGTTTTCCCTGCTTTTTGTTCAGTTCGTCGATCGGCATGCTGAAGGCGGAAGGGCCCAGTTCGGTACTGGTCCAGGGGCCAGCAGTCAGTGTGTCCGGTGACAGCGTTTGCGCGCCACCTGCTAGCAGCATCGATACACATGACAATACTATAGCGAGGCCGCTCGATGCTTCTCGCTTGCGCGGGCATGAAGGAGGCGTCCCGCGAGTGCCTCCGATCAGTGATCGTCGTCCCATGGGCTGTGCTTGACCTCCGGCGGCACCCAGATCGTCTGATAGACCTTTTGCAATTCCTTTTCCATGGCGACTTCGTCACTTTCCGAGATCTTGGAATATTTCTCCTCGGTGGGACTGGTGAATCGCTTGGTGTTCAGGCTGGGTGCTGAAATCAGTTTGCGTAGCGCGCCCTTGCATTTCTGACACGTGTCCGGGCGCGGATCGTTGATACCGTGTTTGGTCCGGTAAATTATCTTACACGGGTCACATGCGTACTCGTAGGTCGGCACTGTTGTTACTCCAATTCTTTAGAACCGGTTTCTTTATACCCGGTTTCGTTACGTCCGGAATGATTATCGTCGAATTTCTTGCCTCCGGAACGCGCGGGCGGTGAAGCTCCGCCGCCATTACAACGAAACAGGGCCGACCCCGTTGCCGGAATCGGCCCCTTCTCGACGGGCCTGCGAACTATTATGCGTGCGCCGTAGCGACGAGGTCGGCTTTCGCTGACATCGCCCGCTGCTTGTCAATATCCCAGATGCGCGCCGCGTTCTCGCCGAACACTTTGCGACGAATCTCCGGAGTGATCTTGGGATATCCGTAACCTTCGACCAGCTCATCAGGTATCTGGAAATTGCGGAAGGCCTCGATCTGCCACTGCGGATTGCCCCACAGTAGCGAATCGGTACCCCACAGCACATAATCGGGACCGAGGTCACGCAGCAATGTGCCCATGACGTGCGCGCATTCCATAGGCCGGCTGGTGACAGTTGCGGCGAACGTCGAACCGACTTCGCAATACAAGTTGTTGCGTTGCGGCTTGAAGCCTTTCATCGCTGCCAGTTCCTTGTGATACGGCCACGCCGAGTGGTAGGCAATGAAGTTCAGGTCAAGGAAGTCGTCGGCGGTCGCGTCGAGGTCTTCACAATGCGCATAGCGTGCATAGAACTGCCCGAATGGGATGCCCTTGTGGCATCCGATGTTCTTGATGCCGAGCTTGCGACACTCTTCCCAGATCGGATAGGCGCGCGTTTCATCGTCGAACCACCAGCCTTTCTGGGGAGTGGAGTCGAACGTATACAACTTCAGGCCGGAAATCTGGTAATCGTCAACGTATCTGCGCAGCCGATCCAGCGTTTCGCCCATGCCCTGGTTCGGTGTCAAACCGCCGGCGAGCATGATCGAATTGTTTGGCCAGTTGTCGCGTACGCCTACCTGGTAGGAGATCGGGATCATGTCCTCACCGCCGTAATCCTCGCGGAATCCGAACGGGTTGAACACGCCGACCGTGGTGTCACTCTCCATCAGAATCAGTTTTCCGTAGTTCTCGACATTCATGTCGCGGGTGCCATTGGCCATGCCGAACGCCTTGCCGAGATCGTCGAGAAGCTGAACAAACCACATGCCTCGCTCGGTCGTATTTACGCCAAGCTGGTAGTGCCCGGGCCGAGTGCAAACGTGTGTGTGTACGTCGACGATAAAGTCACTGCCCGCGCGGGCGACCTGAATAGCTTCCTTCTTGGCATCGATGTCGGCAGCCTCGGCGGCACCGACTTCGAAAAATTTCATTCCTGTGACTTCGTTTGCTGCAACCATTGCCGCTGAAAAACCAAGTGAGGACTTGATGAAGTTCCGGCGCGACATGCCTGCCGCCTTTGCCTTCTCGTCCATTTTCTTGGAGATTTGCGGCCCCATGTTGCCGGTCAGAAACAGCGAGGTTCCGATTTCATCTGCCTTCAACGGGTCTGTCGGCGTTTCGTCCAGGCCCTTGAAGTGACTCAGGATATTGAACTCCATCTGGCACACTCCTCCACTGGTTATCTTGTAGTTCAGCAGGTCGGCCGACGCAATTTCCTGGTTCTGGTGCCACTTCGGTTCTTGTGATGCAGTGCGACCGATTTGCTGCGTTGTTTGCTTCGCAGTGCAAACTACATTCACGCTAATCCGCAGATATTGACCGTGTCAATGGGATAAGCGCGTGCCCGACGTACATCACGTGAAATTAGTGGCGATCATCGCGGTTTTTTTTGGAATTTGGCACTCTTGCGTGAAGGCTGCCAGAAAGTACACGGAAATCCGGGGAGTGTGCATGCTGCGGCGCGCCATCCTGTCATGCGACAACTGCTTTTCGTCATTGTTTTGTACGTCGAAACAAAAAAAGCAAGGCAACGCAAGAGCCCGGCATGTGTATGCCGGCCGCATGCCGTAGAGGCTGCGCTTTCAGATGGTGATTACGACCTTGCCGAAATGCTTGCCGGCCTCGAGATGGGCATACGCTTCACTGGTCTGCTCGATCGGGAAGCTGGCATCGATGATCGGTACGAGTTTGCTCGTGTCGATGCTGCGCATCAAACGCTCGAGCATTGCAACGCTGCCGACATAAATGCCATAGACGGTCAGGCCTTTCGCCATGATCGGCCGCGGATCGACGCGGTCTTCGATGCCGGTGAGTCGCCCGATCAGGCTGATCCTTCCGCCGGTACGCGCGGCTGCCAGCGAACGGGGAAATGTTCCCGCTCCGCCGACCTCGATTACCTGGTCGACACCGCGTCCTTGCGTCAACTCGAGTACCGCCTGGTCCCAATCCGGTTTCGTCCTGTAGTTGATCAGGCTGCTGGCGCCCAGTTCCGCAATTCGCTTGAGCTTGTCGTCACTGGATGAGGTTGCGATCACACTGGCTCCGGCGAGCCGCGCCAGTTGCAGGGCGAAAACCGAAACGCCACCGGTGCCCAGCACCAGCACAGTCTCTCCCGGCATTAGCGGGGCGCGTTCGAACAACGCATGCCAGGCGGTCAGGGCGGCACAGGGTAGTGTCGCCGCCTGTTCAAATGACAGATGCGCGGGGATACGTGCAAGCCCGGTCTGTGCGAACACGCGATACTCGGCGAGCACGCCATCGATTCCACCGCCCAATGCCGATTGCATATGCTCCGGCAAGAATCGTCCATCGAGCCAGTCCTGAAAAAAACTTGCGACGACGCGATCTCCCGGCTGCCAGCGCGTGACGCCCTTGCCGGTTGCCACGATTTCGCCAGCACCGTCAGACAGCGGTATCAAGGTCTTGTCTGCGCTGGTCCCGGCGTAGGCGCCTTGCGCCACGATCAGGTCGCGATAGTTCAGTGACGCCGCACGCATGCGAACCAGCACTTCACCGGTTCCCGGAGACGGAGTGTTGCACTCCTGCAGTTGCAACGCCTGATTCAGGGATTTGCCGGGATGTAGCCGTATCGCTTTCATATCGGTGATTCTTGCAGGTCGAAAAGTGCTGATTGTCGTGTCGAAGTCATTGTTGTGGCGGCATTCTCAGATGCATCGTAACGCGGATCGCGCATCGGGCAACGAATTTGCTGCATGTGTAACACAAGCCATTTGTAATACTGACGAATCGCGGCAGGTTACGTCGCCGTGCAACGACGTGCCAGGATCTCGAATTTACCGGTTTCAACCGGAATTGTAAGGACTTAGCTTAATTTAACAGGCAGCTACATGGATTGTCTGCCAGTGGTGAAGTAGCCGTCTCCGGACCAACCGGGCTGGCGCGGGGGTTGCAGGGTTTTACTGGCTGAGGCGTGGTTTGCATAACAGCGTCCCGGCACACCGGGAGAAGCGCCGCACACGAAAAATGGGTTTCATCAGGCGCATCCATACCCAAGGGGATCAAAAATGTCGCTAGCACAAGCAGTTCTTATCTGGCCTGAACGACCGGCACTGTCTTTTCTCGTGCTGTTTGTCATCGCCATGCCATTTCTTTATGTCGCCCGCGATCCGGTTCACGCGCTGATCACCAGGTTCAGTCGCGCTGTGGTCAATCCATTGCGTTTGATTTCGCGCTGGCTCGCCGATACGGCCATCAAGATGCGCGAACGCAATCGCGAAGTGCTGTTTGGTCTGGGCAGCCGCGAAGTACGCCTGTCGATCGAGCGCGAGTTCGAACGTGTCACAACACTCGTACAGCGTGACCTTGAAGGTTACCCGGCGTTGCAGCGCAAGCTCATGGATGAGATCACCAAGATTGAGGACGATTACAAGCAAAGCGGTGAGGTTCCGCCACCGCCGCCGGAGTGGGTGAAGGCAGTCGACGGATTTGCCAAGATCAAGAACAACGGCGATGGCGTTGTCGAACGCATTCTGGCCGATATACGTGACTCGATCGATGACATCTACAAAAAGATTCTTGCCGAATACCGTGGCGCTTACCAGGAGCGCCATCACATCCTGAAGCGCGCCTTGCCGTTCTGGCGCTCGGCCAATCAGACGCTTCTGCGCGTAGAGAAAAACATCACCGGATTGCATGACAGCGCGGCCAAGATCGATGCCAACGTATCCAAGCTCGAGGGCATATTTGGCAAACGTAACTCCACCGAGAATGCGCTCACCTCATCGGCTTCAACGCAGTTCTTTATTTCGGCGGTGGTGATGCTGATTGCAGCTGGTGGTGCATACGTCAACTTCAAACTCATTTCCCTGCCTATGTCTGCCATGGTCGGCGGCGGAGACTACATCACGGCGAACCTGCGTGCCGCCGAAGTTGCTGCGCTTGTGATCATTCTGTTCGAAGCGCTGATGGGCTTGTTCCTGATGGAAACGCTGCGCTTTACCAGCCTGTTTCCTCTGGGCAACATGACCGAGAAGATGCGTGGTTATCTGATGTGGGCGTCGTTGATCATTCTGGTGATCCTGGCGGGCGTAGAGGTTGCCCTGGCGGTCATGCGCGATTCCATCGTCGCTGCGGATGTCGCCTTGAAGCAGTCGCTCGGCGCTGGTGAAGGGGTCGTCGTAGCAGAGGCCGGCTGGGTGACGCGAATTCCGACTTTCGGGCAAATGATTCTTGGATTCACGCTGCCGTTCGCACTGGCGTTCGTGGCGATTCCACTGGAGTATCTGATCAACTCCGGCCGCGTCGTGTTGGGGGCGCTGTTCGTGCAGTTGCTGCGCGGCGGAGCATTTGTCATGCGTCTGGCTGCCAACCTGATTCGTGAAACCGGCAAATTGTTGATTGCCTTCTATGACATCGTGATCTTTGTCCCGTTGGCAGTCGAGCGGTGGATAGCGCGCGTGCGCGCCCAATCTACGCGCGAGGACAGCGACAACGCAGTACGGGCCGTTCCGACGTTCGACAGACAGGCAGCGGGGAGGTGATATGAGGCAGCAATCCGGATATTTCCTCGCAGCCGTGTTTGCGCTGCTATTGCTTGCCGGATGCGGCAATGACCAGAATTACCAGCAATCGGTGTACATGCTGGTTGATACCTCCGGCACCTACTCGACGCAGGTCGGCAAGGCACAGAACGTGGTGAACTATCTGCTTGGCACCCTGGAGGCCGGTGACTCGCTGGCGGTTGCGCGCGTAAAAAGCCGCAGTTTTACCGAGCGCGATATCGTCGCCAAAGTCACTCTCAATACCGACCCGCTTCAGGTCAACGCGCAAAAACGCGCTTTTGCCGAGAAGATCAACGAGTTCGCCAAGGCGGCACAATCCGGCAGCGGCAGCCGCTATACCGATATCAGTGGCGGCGTGATCCAGGGGGCGGAGTTTCTCCGTGAAACCGGTGCCGGTCGCAAGACCATCATCATCTTCTCCGACATGCAGGAAGAGCTCGATTACAAGACGGTGCGCGATTTTCCGATCAAGCTCGACGGGATTCGCATCATCGCCTTGAACGTCACCAAGCTCGATACGGACAATGTCGATCCGCGCCGTTACATGGGGCGTCTCGAGTGGTGGGAAAAGCGCGCCCGCGCCGCAGGCGCCACCGACTGGAAAGTGGTCAACGACATGGAGCACCTCGACCGCATCTTCGCCCAGCGCGGCTGAGTGTGATCAACATCGCTCAGGCGCCTGCGGTTTCCAGTGTTTGTCTGGTGACCGTGGGTGCCTCGCCGGCAACCGTTGTCCGGCGCATGTCCCTGACTTCGTTGATCTCATCGAAACGCCGTGCCCGATGCATGGTGCGCCGGTTGTCCCAGACCACCAGGTCGTACGGTTGCCAGTAATGCGTATAGACGAATTCGCGCTGGGTCGCGATTTCCGTCAACTCTTCTAACAACACGCGCGCTGCAGCGCTCGGCCAACCGACAATCTGGCCGGCGTGCGCGGACAGAAACAACGAGCGCCGGCCGGTGGCCGGATGCACCCGCACCAGCGTTTGCAACACCGGCTTGAAATTCTCTTTCTCTTCGTCAGTGAAGTCGCCAAATCCGAGGCGTCCGCGCGAATACATCAGTGAGTGTTCGCAAATCAGCCCCTCGATCTCTTCTTTCATGCTCTCGTCCAGAGCATCATAGGCAGCGCACATGTCTGCGAACTGGGTCTCGCCGCCGTGCCGCGGCACCACTCTGCCCGACAACAGCGAGAGCTTTGCCGGTATTTCCAGATAAGAGCTGTCCGAATGCCAAAGCCGGTTCCCGAGATTGAACATGCGCTGGCGGCTGTCGCCACCGAGAATGTTGTGGGTGCGGTCGAGATTGGAGATGTCCGCCATGAATTTGCCAAGGCGGCGATCCTTTTCCTTGGTGATATTGTTTTTCAGGTCCGGTACTTCCAGTTTGCCGAAATGCTCGCTGAAGCTGATCTGCTGCTCATCCGTGATGTTCTGATTGCGAAACACCAGCACGCCGTGCTGGTTGATTCCGTCTACGAGCACCGCGGCTGCTTCCTCGCTAAGCGGTGCGCGCAGGTCGACCCCGGAAACTTCTCCGACGAAGTGCGGATGAATCTGGCGAATTTCAATTGGCATTGTCTGTTCTCTGCGTCGAAAGTGGTGAAGGCCGGTACCGGTATCAACCCGTCATCACGGGCGAGCCCGGATTGCCAGCGCCTGGTCATTGACGTATGGATTCGAGCGCCGCTCCTCTCCGAATGTGGAGACCGGCCCGTGCCCGGGAACGAAAGTGACATCGTTACCCAACGGCCATAACTGCGTTGTAATCGACTCGATCAGGGTTGGCAAGTCTCCGCGCGGGAAGTCGGTCCGCCCGATCGAGCCTTTGAACAATACGTCGCCAACAAAGGCCAGACGAAGTTGCTCGTGAAAAAACACCACATGGCCCGGCGTGTGCCCCGGGCAGTAACGCACCTGCATGCGCACGTTGCCGAAGACGACTTCGTCGCCGCCTTCGAGATAGCGATCCGGGACGAACGATTCCAGGTTGCCGAAACCGAACTGTTGTGCCTGCTGCGCAAGCTGGTCGATCCAGAACTGGTCCTCTGCTTGAGGGCCCTCGACAGGCACGTCGAAGCGTTTGCGTATTTCGGCCGTTGCGCCACAGTGATCGAGATGACCGTGGGTCAGCAGCACTTTTTCAAGGCGTGCACCCGATTCTTCGACAGCGCCGAGAATCAGGTCGAGATCGCCTCCGGGATCGACCAGTGCTGCCTTGCCGCTTTGTTCACAAACCAGCAGCGAGCAGTTTTGCTGAAACGGCGTGACCGGGATGATCGCAACCTTCATTCAACCTCCGGTTTGTATGGGCCCGGTTTCATCCTGCCTCGAGCGCCATGGTCAAACGATCGATCCCGGCTTGCAGGCGCTGGTCGCTCGCTGCAAAACACCAGCGGACAAAACCTTCGCCTTCGGGGCCAAAAGCCACTCCGGGTGCGAGCCCGAGCCCGGCCTCATCGACAAGGCGTTTACAAAACGTCAGGCTGTCGCTGGCGCCAGCCAGTTTGAAGAAAGCGTACATCGCTCCTGGTGGCGGGCTGGCCTTGACGCCGGGCAGCGCGCTCAGGCGACTGAGCAGGAAGTCACGCGCATGCTTCAGGCGCTTGTTGAACTGCTTCACCGTTGATTCGCCTTTTTCGATCGCGGTGATTCCGGCGCGTTGCACGAAAGCCGGCGCGCACGACGTATTGTATTCGATCAGTGTGGCGACATTATCGGCCAGTGCCTCGGGCATGACCGCCCACCCGAGTCGCCAGCCGGTCATCTGCCATGCCTTGGAGAAGGTATTAACGCTGACCAGGCGGTCCTCGGCCGTGGCAATGCGCAAAAACGACGGTGCCAGACCTGCTGCATTCTCAAAAAAAAGGCGTTCGTAGGCGTCATCTGCAAGGATCCAGATGCCATGGCGGCGGCAGTGTTCAAGAATCACCTGTTGCGATCCGGCATCGATGGTCCACCCGGTCGGATTGTTGGGCGAGTTGATATAAACGGCGCGGGTGTCGGGCGTCAGGGCGGCGAGCAGTTCGTCGACATCGAGCTGCCAGCCATCAT
>JASFUE010000134.1:0-8679 GCA_050050435.1 Burkholderiales bacterium
TCGCCTTGACTCGCCAAAGAAGCGATACACGCTATACGTGCTTACGCGGCGTGACACTGAATACGGTACAGTTTGCAATACCTTTCCGACATATTCAGTAAAAACATAACAAAATAAAAAAATATACAAATTTGAAATAAACGAAAACAAACAAAAAGTCGCAACAAGGACTTGCGTTGTAATTACTTTGGCCAGTTTCGTCGGCACAGTATGCAACAAAGTGACGTTCCAGTTTCAGGCGCGTTACATCTATCCACAATTTCTGTGGATAACCTTGTGGATTGCGAACCATGATGAACACAAAATCTTTTTCTAACATGACGCACTCTTAGTGCTGCTCAATTTTTCATCAACGCTGTCGCCATTCGGAGACAGAAAATCCCAATTGCATATCACCCCAACTTCAAACTAGCCATGCGCATAACAGACATCCGTACCATTGCAGTCGAAGTCAAGCTGCCGCAACCTGTTTTCGATGCCAACTACACGATGGCGGTCAAACCCGCCCTGCTGGTGGAGGTACACACCGACGAAGGGATTGTCGGACTTGGCGAAGCCGCACATTTCGGCGGGCCAATGGCTTCAACGGCACAAGTCATTGAACATGAACTGAAGCCTTACCTTGTCGGCGAGGATCCAGGAGAAATAGAGCGGCTGTGGGAGCGCATGCACCGGCGCGCCTACAAGCATGCGCGCGGTGGCATCCTGATTGCGGCAATCAGTGGTATCGACATTGCGCTCTGGGATTTGCGGGGCAAGCTGACCAATATGCCGCTGTGGCGTTTGCTTGGCGGGTATCGCAAGCGAGTCCCCGCTTACGCGACGGGTGGCTTCTACGCTGAAGGCAAAGGCTTGCCGGAACTGGTTGCAGAAATGCAAACCTACATCGCTGCCGGATTTCGCGCAGTCAAGATGAAGGTCGGCCGCAACAGCAACATCGAAATGTCTGCACTACGCGCGTCGAGTGAACGCGGTGTTGCCGAAGTCAGTCTGGCCGAAGACATTCGCCGTGTTGCTGCAGTGCGTGAGGCGATCGGGCCGGACATCCGCCTTGCAGTTGATGCCAATGGTGCCTGGGACGTCGCGACCGCAGTGAAGATGGGGCGTGCAATGGAGCCATACGACATCTACTGGTATGAAGAGCCGGTCTGGCCTGACGACGTCGACGGTAGTCGCGAAGTCGCGGAAAAAACGTCCATTGCCATTGCCGGTTATGAAACCTGCAGTTACGGCATTGTTGATTTTGCGCGTTACATTTCAGCGCGTGCGGTGCATTTTGTACAACCCGACGTAGCGTGGGCAGGCGGGCTGACTGAATCGCTGAAGGTCGCACACCTGGCACAGGCGGCGAACCTGCCGATCGCGCCGCACATTCACGGGTCGGCTGTTGCAGTTGCCGCCGGTCTGCACCTTCTTGGTGCCGTACGTAACGGCAGCATGGCCGAAACAGTGTTTCCGGCCCATGAGCTGATGACGCAACTTGTCAAGGAACCATTGAGCCTGGACCCGGCAACCGGTGAAATCGAACTGTCCGAGAGGCCGGGCCTCGGTATCGAACTGAATCAGGACACGGTCGAACGCTTCCGGGTTGGGTAAAGCCTGTCATTGCAGCGGCTGCGCCGGATACGGCGACAGAACCGATTGCGTCTGCAGCTGTTCACCTCGCCTTGAACCTGGCCTGGCTGTTTCACTGACTGCTCGCTTATTGCGCCTTGGGCTTCCACTCACGGGCCCGTTCCTGCGCCTGGGCCAATTGCTCCGGCGTGAGCTTGGAGGCGACGAAGTCACGCACTTTTTCTACTTGGGCACGCTCGTCGCCGCTTAACCGGGCTGCAGCGAGATTGCTCCACATATAGGCTGCAATCGGGTCCTTTTCAACGCCGATGCCTTCGAAATACATCCAGCCAAGCCGGCTTTGCGCGCGCGCATCGCCTTTGTCGGCCGCGAGCTTGTACCACTTCGCCGCCTGCGCCGGGTCCTTGTCTACGCCCTTGCCATCTTCGTACATGTAGCCGAGCAGATATTGCGCGTAGGTACTGCCCTGTTGCGCCGGCTCCCGGTACCATTTCGCTGCTTGCGCGTAATCCTGGTTCACCCCGTTACCAAAAAAGTACAGCGCACCGAGTGCTTCCATTGCTTCCTTGTTGCCGGCCTCGGCGGCTTCTTGATACCACTTGGCGGCGGCGGAACTGCTTTTTTTAACCCCACTGCCTTCTTCATACAGGTAACCGAGCATGTAGCTGGCCTGTACATCGCCGTTTGCAGCGGCTTTCTCGAACCACTTCGCCGCCTGCGCATCATCCTTCGCTACGCCTTTGCCCTGATGGTAGCTCCACGCCAGGCTCGAGTAGACCGAAGCCTCACCTTGTTCGGCAGCTTTGACAAACCACTGGACGGCCTTTGCGTCGTCTTTCGCAACACCTTTACCTTGCGCGAAAAGAAAGCCGAGACTGGCCTGCGCCCTGGCTTCGCCCTGCTCGGCCGCTTTCCGATACCACTGTGCTGCCTGTTTCGGATCGGCGTTCACTCCCTGGCCGTTCTCGTACATCCACCCCATCAGGTATTGGGGATAGGGGCGCCCGTCACCGGCAACTTTGCCGTACCACTTCGCAGCCTCGGCATAGTCCTGCTGGACCCCACGCCCGAAAAAATACAGCGCGGCAAGTGCTTCCTGGGCATCGGGATTGCCGTCTTCAGCGGCAACGCGATAGTACTTTGCCGCTTTTGCCGGGTCCTGCGAAACACCCTGTCCCTGATCGTAGAGGTAACCGAGCAGAAACGCCGGATAGGGCTTGCCAGCATCGGCCGGCCCGGTGTACCACTTGGCCGCGAGCTTGTAATCGACCGGCACGCCTTTTCCAAAGAAGTAAATTCCGCCAAGCACTTCCTGCGCTTCGACCTGTCCGCGCCCGGCCGCTTCGGTGTACCACTTGATGCCGGTTGCGAAATCCTGGGGTACGCCCCGACCGTGAAAATAACATTCACCCAGGTAGAACTGTGCAAGCGCATCGCCCTGATCAGCGGCCTTGCTGAACTCAGCAACCGCAGTCTGGAAATCCTCTTTCTGGTAAGCCTCGTAGCCCTTGAGCGTATCCGCCTGGGCGTGCAGCGAGATCGCAAGCAGAAACAACAAGCCCATGATGCGACGCATGAAAACCTCCCCCATTTCGTTGCACTTTTCCTGTTCGTTTTTTCTGACCCCGCGTCCGAAGCCGGGTTCACGGCACGTAGGTCGATTGAACATGGAGTTTAGCAGCCTGTGGAGTCAGTACCGGCAGGTGCGATGCGGCGCTAATGCGCCCAGTCGTGAAATGGATACGGCAATCACGGCACGACTAGCCGCGAGCCCACACGTCAGGATCCGAGCTTTCTCCACGCGTACGGCAACCGGCGCAGCAGGACATCCCCAAGGTAGGCAAACATTGCCGCCAGCGCCAGCCACGGCCATAGCGGCGTCGATCGCTGCCCGCTGTCGTCGCCGGCGTCGAAAATCTCCGCGGTATCCGCGCCCATTTTGCCGCCGGTCTCGATGGCGACCGTTTGCAGCAGTCCGATATTGGGCGGCAACGATCGGTACTCGTCCGGGAAGCCGGAGAAAATGGTACGTGTACCCGCTCGCTCAACGGTCAGCTTGTCAATGCCACCGCCTTGACGCAGGTTCGCAGTCATCGCCTCGGCCCCACCGAAGTCTTCGCTTGCGCGGTAGGCGCCGGGCCCGACCTGCCGCAATGTCACCGACTCTTCCCTGCCTGTACCACGCTGCACGCGCACCACGGGAGACAATCCGTCACGGAACTGCCCATCTTCGCTGAGCAATGTCAGATCAATCACCGCCTGATCTTCGTTGCGTTCCAGCGTAAACCTGACCAGTTCCGATCCTTCCTGGCGCATTACGCCGCGCACCAGCTGCGACCACAACTTGCCGTAATCCTTCCACTGCACCCATTGCGCCGACCAGCGGTTCTTGACGTCCGATGAAAACAGGATGGTCTTGCCAAGTCCGTATTGCCAGCGCGTGAGCAGTGGCGCGCCCTGTTGCGTCGCCAGCAGAACCTCCGCTGTGTCACGCGCCTTGACCGATATATGGCCGCCCAGCGGTGGGGCATCGGCGAAGTTCACACCGGCAATCGCACTCGAGCGCTGTTTGACAACCGGAAGGATCGGCTCTTCCACCAGATTGGTCCCGACCACTTTCTTCGTTTCCTCGGTAAAGATCTGCGGAATCGATTCTGCGGTGACGGCCATGTAGTTTCTGCCATGCCCCCAGGCTGCAATGTCTTTCATCAACCCGGGATTTCCACCTTCACCGATGGTTACCGTGGATACCACAATGTCCTTTTCACGCATGCGCGTGAGCAGGCGCTCGAAATCGGCCGGATGAGTATCCCCGTCCGAAAGCAGGATGACGTGTTTGGTACGCGCATCGGTGTCGCGTAGCAGACGATAAACAATGCCCAGCGCGGGATAGATATTGGTCTGTCCGCTAGCCTGGATACGGCTGATCTGCGCCTCGGCCTTGCGCTTGGAGCGCACCTGGTGCATCGGCACGGCAACGTATGGTTGAGAGTCAAACGCCACCACGGCGAACTGATGCTGCTCCTCGAGCAGGTCCAGCGCAGCCCGCGCCGCCTCCTTGGCATATTCCATCTTGCGCCCCTTCATACTATAGGAGCGATCGATGGCAATCACCAACGCGATGTCCTTGCGCTTTTCCTGCGCCTTGAACTCGACCGGCAGAATCTGTTCCATGGCCGAACCGCTGTAACCATTTTCCCCGAACGTGTTTTCGCCTCCGGCAAACACCAACCCGCCCCCGAAATCACGAACATAGGATTTGATCGAACGCATGGCGTCGGCCGGGAAATCCTCTGCCGGCACATCGGAGAGGATGATCGCATCGTATTTCAACAACGTCCGCAAACTGGCAATACGCTTCGGCCCGGACACGTCGACATCGAGGCCTTCGTTGCGCAATGCCTTGGCAAGGAATTGCGAAGTACCCTGCTTTCCTTCCACATACAACACCCGGGCCTTGTCGCCAACCCAAACGGAAATTTGCAGGCTGTCGTTGGTTTTTACGCTGTCGCCTTCGGCGCTCACCTGCGCGGTCAGGTCAACGGTTCCGGGCCTGGGCATGCGCGCGTCAAAATTGACCCGGTTGATGCCCTCGCCAAGAAGCTTGCTCTTGCGCGCAAGCGTTTTCCCGCCACTGAGCAGCGTTACCCTGGCACGCGTTTTCGCCGGGCTGAATATGCGCACCGAGATGGTCGTTGGCTCGTCGCTGCGCAACTGATCGGGCACCTCGATTCCGTCGACCCAGACGTCACCGGAAAAACTCGGTCTGGCCGGCACCGTAAACACCCGCACACCAGCCGACTTGAGCCGCGGGAAAACATTCGCCACCGTTCCATTGGTCTCGTTACCGTCACTGAGCAGCACAATACGCTTTACCAGATTCCGCGAAAGCGCGCCCAGCGACTCATCCAGTGCCGCCTCGATATCGGTTGCCGATTGCACGAGTCCGCGCGCATTCCCTTTGCCCGCTTCGTCTGTCGTAGTTTCGTCCACCACCGTCAGGGCGCGTGCTGCTGCCGTATCTGCAACGACTGCGGGCTGTTTCGCGAACACTACCAGGCTCGACCGGGCTGGATGATGCTCATTCTGCGCGGAATCGATCCAGCCCAGCGCATCTTCGACGAAATCCGCGGCCACGCTGCGCGAGATATCGAGCGCATAGACGACGGATACATCACGTGTCGTGCCATGCCAGACCGGCTGCGAAAGCGCCAGCGCAATTGAAGCCAGTGCCACCGAACGAAACGTGGCGACCGTTACCAGATGTTTTCTCGACAGATTGGTGCGCGTGCGAAGTGCCGCCAGCCAGATCAGAGGGAGAACAAGAACAAGGACAATTGCCCACGGTGTGTCAAAAGTAATCATCTTCGCGACAGTGAACTCACACCGTGATGCGTCGATGATAGGCAATCCACTCGATGCAAAGCAGCGCGGTTGCCAATATCAACAGCAATGTCGAAAGACCCAGAGGGAACCCGGTCTCAACCTGCATGAGATCAGGCGTTACCTCCTCTGGAGCGACAGCGGAATTATTTACGTTACTGATTCGGCGCTCCAGAAGGTTCACGGCAATACGAACAGGACGATCCTGTCCGACCGCTGTGTACAAACCGGGCTGCGCGGCATCGAAGAAGCTGCGCTTGTCGACCGTAACCGTCGCGACCGCGCTGCCATCCATGGCAACGACACGTGCCTCTGCAAACGGCAACGTGATCATCCCGGGTTGCTCACGCAGGATCTCCGGCTCATCGGCGAGCCAGTTGATCGTGTTTCCGAGAAACAGCGGAAACCCGGGCAACAGGCCGAAGTTGGAATTCGCCACATCGAAACCCAGAAGTACCCAGCGCGGCGCGCCGTCATGCGCAATCGCAAGCACCTTGTTGTCCGCGGCACGGAGCAATACTGAAGAAGAACCATCCTCCGGCACCTTGAGGTAGTCAGCCTGCTCGATGTACAGATCGCGCAGTGACAGATCACGCAGGACGGGATGCTGGCGATCAACAGCGGCCAGTTCGGGAAAACTGGCCGAAGAGTCACGCGCCGGTAGCCAGCTCGCCGGCTTCGCTCCGATGAGCAGCGTAGGCGCCGGTGGCGGCGCTTTCGGAACAAACCGGTCGAACACAAAGATGTCGGCCTGATTTTTCCCCGCCGCGACCTGGTTCACATATTGCCGCGGCGATAGCACGTTCAGACGTACTCGAGGTTGTGCGCTCAGCGACTTGGCAAGGTAATCGCGGTCCGAGTTCGTGACCAGCGTAACGCGAACAATGCGTCGCGAAGACAGGTAACCATAGGCCACATCATCGTCACTGTAGCCATCGCCAGTCGCCGCCAGTGCGGCGCGTATCGGCCCGCCAGGAAACGCCGAAAGATCGAAGGTTTCATCACTAAAGCTGTGCGCCTCGATCGCCACTTTGCGGCTGACCCGCTGCTCACCCAGTCCGCTGATAATGATTTCGCTGGTAACAGGCTTGCTGCCGGCATTGAACACTTCGATGAAAGCCTCGCGCCGGGTCGGGTCACCAGGCACGTTGTCGAAGTCAAACGCGGTGATCCCAAGATTCTCCGCCGGCTCGAATACGGAAATCGTGACGAAGTTCGAAGGCGGCGTGCCCAGCAATACACCATCGGTGACCACATACCGGCGCTCGGCAGGAACCAGAGCAATTACGGAGGGCACAATCGGGCGGAATGACTGGCCCAGCTGCAAGTGCGAAACCGTCTGTATGGCATCCCGGCGCGATTCGAAATCGGGCGTGGCGAGCAGACGCTGTGTATCGACTACCATCACCAGCACGTCGGAGGAGAGATCCTCGATCAATTGCACGGCGCGATCCCGGGCAACAGCGAATCGTTGCTTGCCACTGCCGGTTCTGGTTGCCATCGTCGGCGCATTATCAACAACCACGATCACCTTGCCCTTGCCGGCTTCGCCTTCGGTTCCGGGACGCACAACCGCAAGCACCACGGAAACACAGATAATCGCGGCCATCAGCAACGAAAGCCACCAGCGCCAGCGGTCCGACACACGGCGATAGGTCTCCAGCACCCGCTGCCAGATCAGACTCGAAGAAACAAAACGGCGCCGAGCCGGCGGGCGCAGCAAGTACAGCAAAATCACCGCAGCCAGCGTGGCTGCGAGCGCAGCACCCACTGCCAGAGGAGACAAGGTAAACGGGCTCACCGCAGCAGGCCTTCGTGGCGCAAGGCTCGTAACATCAGCTGATCGAAGGGCGCGTCAGTGTCGGCGCGCAGATAGCCCCAGCCATGACTGCGGCAGAATGCCTCGATTTCGGAACAATATTTGGCGAATCCATCGCGATAACTGTCGATCAGTTCCGGTGTCAGATGCGCCTTCAGGCTCGAATTGTCCTCGGCATCAACGAGCACCACATCGTCACCGAACGGCGGTTCCCGGTCATCCGGGCTGACAATGTGGGCGGCAAATACCTCGTGGCCAAAACGGCGAATGACCTGAAAGGCCGGCTCGAACCCGCCCCGGTCAAGGAAATCGGATGCGATGATCACCAGGCCGCGTGTACGCCTCGCACCAAAAAATTTGCGGAATGCATTCTGCAGACTGGTGCTGCCATCCGGAGTTAACCGTTCCAGAAAGTGCAGCGTTCGCCACATCTGGTTCTTCCCGCGGCGAGCCGGCATTTCACTGAGTACGCCGTCTGCAAAGGCGATCAGGCTGACGCGATCGTGGTTGACCAGCCCCAGATAGGCAAGTGCGGCGGCGAACCGGCAGGCAAATGCCAGCTTGTCGGGTTCACCCACCCCCATCGATTTGCTGACATCGACAAAAATATAGATTGGAAGATCGGCCTCTTCCTCGAACAGACGCAAAATGAGCCTGTCGAGCCGCATGTAGGTGCCCCAATCGAGATTTCGCGTGTCGTCACCCTGCGAATAAGGGCGGTAATCGGTAAACACCATGCCCACGCCAGTACGCCGCGAGCGATGGTGACCTCGCAGGTGCCCGGCAACCGGGCGGCGCGTAACCAGCGCCAGACCCTCTAGCTGGCGTAGAAACTCTTCACTAAGTATGACCGACATCGGGACAAACTGCCTGTATGTAGCGACTGCTCAAACTGTTTCGAC
>JASFUE010000135.1:0-8624 GCA_050050435.1 Burkholderiales bacterium
AAGCGAGCGTGTCGATGCTGCATTGTGCATCGGATTCGTCGAGGGATTTCTCTGGGGCCATGGCTGGAAATCATGGCGCACGGGTGAAGATATGTATTTTTGTCCACCGGAAGGATTTGGATATCGTGAGGCGGTGCCGATGGTTGTGACATATCTTGAAGCGCATCCCGAGCGGCATATCCAGCGCGCACATCTACTGTTATTCAGCGCATTGTCCAGTACTTTGCCCTGTACGCCCTGAGACCCAGGCCTGACCCGGCGTTATTCCTGCTAGGGCAACGGCTTCGAATAATCTGTTTGCAGCATGGCAGCAATTTGTGTCTGCTAGAGTTTCGCAAACCGGAACGGTGGAGCGCTCCAATGAAGTACATCGGCAGAATCTTCCTCACTGGCGTATTGACAGTATTACCGGTCCTCGCAACCGTGTATTTGCTGATCTGGTTGTTTACTGCGGCTGAATCCTTCCTCGGCAAGCCCTTGCAATGGCTGGTTCCGGAGGGGTATTACCGTGTCGGAATGGGGTTGGCGGTCGGTATCGCGGTGATCTTCGTGGTCGGTGTGCTGATGCGCGCGTATATCGTGCGGCGCGTGTTCGCGCTCGCCGAGAAGATTTTGCTCAATGTGCCGCTGATCAAGACGATCTATGCCGCATTACGCGACTTCCTCGGGTTGTTTGCCGGGAACGACGAGCAGGTAGCCTTGCAGGTGGTCACGGTCAAGGTGCCGGGCAGCGACATGCGGTTGATGGGTTTCGTCACACGCGACCATTTTTCCGATCTTCCTGAAGGTGTCGCCACTGATGACGATGTTGCCGTCTACCTGCCAATGAGCTATCAGATCGGCGGTTATACCGTGTTCTTGCCACGCAGCCAGATTACTCCGATAGCGATGTCGCGCGAACAGGCCATGCGGCTCGTGTTGACGGCGGGACTGAAATCCAAATCGAACGGAAATTGATGCGGCTGCCGGCTGGTAGCGCCGGGCATAAAAAAACGGCCCCTTTTGGGGGCCGTTTCTTGTGTGCTGGCGGGCCAGTTGTTACAGAAGCGGAACCAGCAGCAACGCGACGATATTAATGATCTTGATCAGCGGGTTCACGGCCGGTCCGGCTGTATCCTTGTAGGGGTCACCCACGGTATCGCCGGTAACGGCAGCCTTGTGTGCTTCCGAACCCTTGCCGCCGAAGTTGCCGTCTTCGATATATTTCTTGGCGTTGTCCCAGGCGCCACCACCGGTCGTCATCGAAATGGCGACAAACAGGCCTGTGACAATGGTTCCGATCAGCAGACCGCCGAGCGCCTTGACGCCCGCACCCGGCCCCATCAGCCAGTTCATGCCGAAGGCAACGATAATCGGCACGAGCACCGGTAACAGCGATGGCACCATCATCTCCTTGATGGCGGCCTTGGTCAGCATGTCGACCGCGCGTGAGTAGTCTGGCTTCGCAGTACCTTCCATAATGCCGGTAATTTCGCGGAACTGGCGGCGTACTTCGTTCACCACCGACCCTGCAGCGCGTCCGACGGCTTCCATTGCCATTGCGCCGAACAGGTACGGCACCAGGCCGCCGATGAACAGACCGATGATCACCGCCGGGTCGGACAGCGAAAACATCTCGAGCTTGCCAACCGCTTCCAGGTTGTGTGTGTAGTCGGCGAATAGCACCAGCGCGGCCAGACCGGCGGAGCCGATTGCATAACCCTTGGTGACTGCTTTGGTGGTATTACCAACGGCGTCGAGCGGGTCAGTGATGTCGCGGATTTTCGAAGGCAGTTCGGCCATCTCTGCGATACCACCGGCGTTGTCCGTAATCGGCCCGTAGGCATCCAGTGCGACCACCATGCCGGTCATCGACAGCATCGAAGTTGCGGCAATCGCGATGCCATACAGGCCTGCCAGTTCGTACGAGGCCCAGATTGCTGCGCACACGCTCAGCACTGGCAGGGCAGTGGCCTTCATCGAAATGCCAAGGCCGGCAATAATGTTGGTGGCGTGACCGGTTTGTGAGGCCGCCGCGACATGTTGCACCGGCTTGTATTCGGTTGCGGTGTAGTACTCGGTAATCACCACCATCAGCGCGGTGAGTACCAGGCCTACCAGCGATGCAAGGAACAATGGCATCGCATCTTCGCCCATGAACTGTTTGCTGATGAAGAAGAACGCGATTGCGGCGATCACGCCGGAAACGATGACGCCCTTGTACAAGGCGTTCATGATTTTTCCACCTTCGCTGGTCTTAACAAAGAAGGTGCCTATGATCGAAGCGATGATCGAGGCTCCGCCGAGAACCAGCGGGTAGATGATGGCGGCAATGCCCGCGTCTTTCATCATCAGACCGCCAAGCAACATCGTCGCGACGATGGTCACGGCGTAGGTCTCGAACAAGTCTGCTGCCATGCCGGCGCAGTCACCAACGTTGTCGCCCACGTTATCGGCGATCACCGCGGGGTTGCGTGGATCGTCTTCCGGGATGCCGGCCTCGACCTTGCCAACCAGGTCGGCTCCGACGTCGGCACCTTTGGTGAAAATGCCACCGCCGAGTCGCGCAAAAATTGAAATCAGCGATCCGCCGAATGCCAGTCCAACCAGTGCGTGCAGTGCCTTGTCGGCATTTTCCGCAAATGCTGACGCGACGGCGTAATAGCCGGCTACACCGAGCAAGCCAAGTCCCACCACCAGCATGCCGGTGATTGCGCCGCCACGAAAGGCGACGTTGAGCGCGGCGTTGATGCCGTTGTTGGCGGCTTCAGCCGTGCGGACGTTTGCGCGTACTGAAATGAACATGCCGATATAACCGGCTGCGCCCGAGAACACGGCGCCAACGACAAAGCCGATCGCCGTCAGCCAGTCGAGCGCGAATCCGAGAACGAAAAACAACACCACGCCGACCACCGAAATCGTCGAGTACTGGCGGTTAAGATAAGCCTGCGCGCCTTGTTGAATCGCGGCCGCGATTTCCTGCATGCGAGCATTTCCTGCGGGCCTGCCGAGAACCCACTGGATTGAAATCGCTCCATAGACGATGGCGATGATCGCGCAAACCAGCGCGAAAATCAGACCTGGACCTGAAGACATGAAGTCCCCCCTAAGTTATTAAAGGCCGAGATGGGCCGGCCCTTGACCCGATATGCGAGATTCCGCCAGCAGGCCCGGGCAGGAGGGCGCGGCGGCAAAACCGCGCGCGATTGTACCCGAAAATCGCTCGGAAATTTAGGTGCTTAAATGTTTTCGCTCAAATCCTGAACGTTTTTCGCAGCTTTTTCGGCACCGCAATGTTCTTGAGAGTTACATATTGCGGAAGGCCGTTGCGGTAGGGCGGGTAGGCTTCGCCCTTGATCAGGGGGGACAGATATTGCCTGCAACGGGCGCTGATGCCGAAACCATCGCGACTGATGAAGCCGGCCGGCATCTTTTTCTCCACGTTGGCCACTTTGCGCAGATCAGCCATGCCGATACTCCAGCGATAGGGCTTGTCGGACTTGCGCTCGATGGTTGGCATCACGGCATTGTGACCCTTCAACGCCAATTCCACGGCCGCCTTGCCAACGGCATAGGCCTGATCGACATCGGTCTTCGATGCGATATGACGTGCGGCGCGCTGCAGATAGTCGGCAACGCTCCAGTGGTACTTGAGATCGAGGTCTTCCTTGACGATGCTGGCGACTACCGGTGCCACTCCTCCCAGTTGTGCATGGCCGAACGCATCACGCAATCCCTGATCCGACAGGAAGCGCCCGTCCGGCCCCTTGACGCCTTCGGAAACGACCACCGAGCAGTAACCGAATTTCTTGACCATCGCAGACACGCGGGCGATGAATTTCTTGCGGTCAAAGACGATTTCCGGAAACAGGATGATGATCGGCAGTGTGCCTTCCTGTTCCGCCGCCAGGGCGCCGGCTGCAGCGATCCAGCCGGCGTGGCGCCCCATCACTTCCAGAACGAATACCTTGGTCGATGTCTTCGCCATTGATGCCACGTCCAGGCTTGCTTCGCGGGTGGAAACCGCGACGTATTTGGCGACCGAGCCGAATCCGGGACAGCAATCGGTGATCGGCAAATCGTTATCGACCGTTTTCGGCACGTGAATCGCCTGTATCGGGAAGCCGAGCGATTCGGAGATCTGTGAAACCTTCAGGCATGTATCGGCCGAATCACCGCCGCCGTTGTAAAAAAAATAGCCGATGTCGTGGGCCCGGAATACCTCGATGAGCCGTTCATACTGTGCGCGGTCATCCTCCAGACTCTTGAGCTTGTAGCGACAGGAACCAAACGCGCCTGCCGGCGTGTGTTTGAGCGCGGCGATGACCGATGCCGACTCCTTGCCGGTATTGATCAGATCCTCGGTCAGTGCGCCGATGATGCCGTTGCGCCCCGCGTAGACATTTGCGATCCTGCTCTTGTTCTTGCGCGCAGTTTCGATCACACCTGCTGCCGAAGCATTGATGACGGCAGTCACGCCGCCAGACTGGGCATAAAACGCGTTCTTTCCTGGCATTGATATTCCTCAACAATTCTTCTTGATCAACGATTCATCCAAGTAACACTGTGGGCAGTCATGACGTCAAGGGCATTGCAGCGAGGTGTCGATACACATTTCGGGAAGCTTGGCAGCCTTGCCGAAGCGCTCAGGACTGCAATGCCTCGAATATACGGTCGCGAATGGTCTCCAGGGAGCCGGTGCCCGCAACGCGAGCGTATTTCGGCGCGCCCGGCGTTCCACTGTGTGCCCATTTTGAATAGTAGTCGACCAGTTGACTGGTCTGCGAATGGTAGACCTCGAGCCGCTTGCGTATGGTCTCTTCCTTGTCGTCATCGCGCTGTACCAGCGGCTCGCCGGTAGCGTCGTCAACGCCTTCTTTTTTCGGCGGGTTGAACGCGACGTGGTACGTGCGTCCCGAGCCAAGGTGGACCCTGCGCCCGGAAAGACGCTTGACGATTTCGGCATCGTCGACGTCGATCTCGATCACATAGTCGAGATCGACCCCCGCGTTCTTCATGGCGTCGGCCTGGGGAATGGTGCGCGGAAAGCCGTCAAACAGGAAACCGTTGGCACAGTCGGGTTGTTTGATTCTTTCCTGGACCAGTCCAATGATGACTTCATCGGGGACCAGGGCGCCTGCATCCATAAATTTTTTCGCTTCGAGTCCGAGTTCGCTGCCGGCCTTGACCGCCGCGCGCAGCATGTCTCCGGTGGAGATCTGCGGAATCCCGTATTTTTCGATGATGTATGCTGCCTGAGTGCCTTTCCCGGCGCCGGGCGGGCCGAGCAATATCAGTTTCATGTGTTTGTTCTTCCTGTCTGTTCGTGCATGCTGGTCATGTCCGCCCGATGAGCGTTGATTACCCGAATGCTGGATTGCCTCGTCGCTCGATTACCAGAGCTCCCGATGACCGAATTATAGCCGGGTGGTTTTCCCGCGCACGCGCTCGAGGTCATCCGGTGTGTCGATTCCCGGTGGCGGAGCGTATTCCTGGACGCTGACCGCGATCCGGTAGCCATGCACCAGCGCGCGCAATTGCTCGAGCGATTCGAATTGCTCCAGTATGACGGGGGCGAGTGCGGCATAGGCGCGCAGGAAAGCGCAGCGGTAGGCGTAGATGCCGATATGCCGATAGGCTGGCAGCTCGCGTGGTAGCGCGGCCGGGCCGGAGGCGAAACTATCGCGCGGCCACGGAATCGGGGCACGTGAAAAATAAAGGGCGTACTGATCGGCGTCGAGAACGACTTTCACGGCGTTGGGGTCCATGAACTCGGCCGTATCAGTGATCGGGTGGCAGGCGGTGGCAATCGCTGCCAACGGGCGCTTCTCGAGCATGGCAGCAACATCGCCAATCAGCGCAGCGGGCAACAGAGGTTCATCTCCCTGTGCATTGACGACGATGGTGTCATCACTCCAGCCGCGTTGTGTCGTCACCTCGGCAATGCGATCGGTGCCACTGGCATGATCGGTCCGCGTCATCGCAACTGCGCAGTCGCAGCCGGCAACCGCGTCGGCGATGCGTTGATCGTCAGTTGCCACAATGACTTCCGCGGCACCCGATTCGCGGGCGCGATCGACCACGTGCGCCACCATGGACTTGCCGTGCAGCTGCGCGAGCGCCTTGCCAGGGAATCGCGTTGATGCGTAGCGGGCGGGAATAACGACAACGAAAGACGTCATTGATTAAGCTGGTGCACCGTCTGGATTGTGATGCCGGCACGGCTGTGCCGGTTGCATGCCGAGGGGATCAAACTTCTTCTTCCGCCGGCAGCTTGCGCGCTTCGTCCTCGAGCATAACCGGAATGTCGTCGCGTATCGGATAAGCGAGTCTGCACGGGCTGCAGATCAGCTCCGCCTGACTTTTTCGATAAACAAGCGGTCCCTTGCAGAGCGGGCAAACCAGAACGTCGAGTAATTTAGTGTCCAATGACGGGGCCAATCTTTTGGATAACCAGGTCCACGAGCGCGTTGTCGATACGTGCGTCGACCGGTAGCGCCCACCAGTTCTTGCGTGCGAAGCGAGCGCATTTTATCGCATCCTTCTCGGTCATGAGCACGGCGTCGGCATTCACGAAGTCCAGGTCGCCTTCGCTGAAGGCATGATGATCGGCAAAGGCGTGGGCTTCGAACGAGAGGCCGAGGCCGCGTAGTTGCGCGAAAAAGCGCTCCGGATTGCCGATGCCGGCAACGGCGTGCAGGCGTTTTCCCACGAATTCGTCTGGTTGCGCAGTTGATTCCTCGTCGAGCAGATTGTGAAACCGGTCTCCAAACAGTTGCATGCCGAAAATTTCATTTGGCAGATCAGGCATACCGGCGCCGTTGACAATAACAGCGTCTGCCGAGCGCAGCCGGCTGACGGGCTCACGCAATGGTCCCGCCGGCAGCAGCAAGCGGTTGCCGAAATGCCGCTGCGCATCGACGACTACCAGCTCGCAGTCGCGGTGCAGGCGGTAATGCTGCAATCCGTCATCGGATATCACCACATCGAGCTGGGGGTTTGCGGAAACCAGTTGCGTGGCGGCTGCGGCGCGGTCGCGTCCCACCCATACCGGGCAGCGGGTGCGTCTGGCAATGAGCACCGGTTCGTCGCCCCCTATCGCTGGCAGCGATTGCGCATCGATGGCGTGCAGTTGCTCACTGCCGCGATAGCCACGGCTCACGACCCCGGGACGGTAACCGCGTGCACGCAATGCCTCGACAAGCCAGATGACCACCGGCGTCTTGCCGGTGCCTCCAACGCTCAGATTGCCGACAACCACGACCGGGACCGTGACGCGTTGTTTGCGAATCAATCCGGTTGAATAGGCCACGCGGCGCAGCCATGAAGTGGCTGCGAAAATAGCGGACAGCGGTAGCAGGAGCAGTGTGACAGGCGTGATGCGCTGCCAGTGTTTTTCCAACGGATGCACGTTTGAAATGACCAGCCGTTTCAGAAGCGTAGCTTAACAGGGCCCGCGGCCAGGGCGGAATGGCGCACCGGTCTTGCCTGCAGGCGTACCAGGCAAGGCGAACACGTTGGCCTTACTGACCTTGCTGGGTGGTAAAGGTGATTCGTCCGAATCCGGCCAGGCGAGCCGCTTCCATGATACTGATTACCGACTGGTGGGTCGCGTTGGCATCGGCATTGATGACGATCACCGGGTCGGGGTTGCCGCCGCTGGCGCGCTGCAATTCGGCGGCGAAGGTGCTGGCGTTGGTGAACACGATGCGGTTGCTGTTGATCATGTATTGCCCGTCGCTGGTGACTGCGACGTCGATCTGGTTCGGAAGCTTTTCGGCCTGGTTGGCATCGGCGACCGGCAGGTTGATTTTCAGCTCGGCGTACTTGGAATAGGTCGTTGTGACCGCGAGAAAGATCACGATCACGATCAGGATGTCGATGAAAGGAACCAGGTTGATTTCCGGCTCTTCCCTGAATGATCCGCGTCTGAAATTCACTTGGCCTTTACCAAATCAGTTTGTCAAATGAAGCGTAGCGAGCACGCGACACAGCAATCGGGTTGCGCAGTAGTTTCATAAACAAACTGTCACGCGTTGCGTTCGCCGTGAATCACTTCGACCATCTTCACTGCCTGCAATTCCATTTCCACGATCAGCGAATCAGCGCGGGCGCGGAAATGCCGGTAGAACACCAGACTCGGAACAGCGACGATGATGCCGAAGGCCGCGTTATACAAGGCGATCGAAATGCCGTGGGCCAGTTGCGCGGGATCGGTGATGCCGGTCGGTGTTGACGCACCAAAGATTTCGATCATTCCGATAATGGTTCCGAGCAATCCCAGCAGCGGCGACATGGTTGCGATCGTGCCCAGCGTAGTCAGATACCGGTCCAGTTCCTGTGAGGCGGCGCGGCCGGCTTCCTCGATCGACTCTTTCATGACTTCGCGCGGACTGTTGATGTTTTTCAGGCCTGCTGCGAGCACCTTGCCGAGCAGCGAGCTTTGTGCGGTGCGCGCGAGCATGTCGGCGGTGACGCCTGATTTGCGGTATTCCTGTATGACTTTGGGCAGCAGGTCACGCGGGGCAACCAGTTCCTGACGCAAGGAATAGAAACGTTCGCCGATGATCGCGATGGCAATGATCGAACACAAGATAATTGGCCAGATCGGCCACCCGGCGGCCTGAATGATTTCGATCACGCGT
>JASFUE010000136.1:0-8597 GCA_050050435.1 Burkholderiales bacterium
GCTCGGTAGCCCCAGACTGCCAAGGGAGGCGGGCCTCACCGGTTCGATGGGAACCGAGCGCACCATCCCTTTTCTTGCTGGACCAAACCTCGAACTGCGTGCGCGCGCCGTCGGCCTTGTCAGGCGACGCCGTAGCGGCGCATGAAGCGCCGGTCGATCCAGTCTTTCCAGCGCCAGATCCAGGAACCGCGCGCAAACAGCCAGCCACGCGAGGCGACGGCATAGCGATTGCCGGTGCTGATCAATGCGAGTGCCCGTGGCTGGGGGTGATAGTGCTGCAAGGGATTGCCTTCGAGGAAGCGGCGCAGGTTCTCCGCCAGTGGCGGGCCCTGGCGCACCGCATAAACCCCGGAGCGGGGGCGTGGAAATCCATCCATGCTGGCGATGTCGCCACTGGCGAAAATGTCCGGCCGGCCGATGACCTGCAGCGAAGGGCTGACGCGAATGAAGCCGCGCTCGTCGGTGGCGAGGTCACAGGCATCGGGCCAACCGGCAGGCGCGGCCCCCGTCGCCCACACAACCAGGTCCGCGGGAATTTGTTCTCCACGCGCCGTCACCAGTGCCTTGCCGTTCACTTCGGTAATGGCTTGCCCGAGATGCACTGCCACGCCGCGTTTGTCGAGCAGTTCGCGGAAATAGGCGCGGACATTCGAACCATGGCCGGTCAACACGTCATCGCCATCGGTCACGACGGCATATTGCCCGGTTGAGAAACCACAGCCTTGCAGACGATGGCGCATCGATAACAGCACTTCGACGCCGGCCGCGCCGCCGCCAGCCATCACAATCCGGAAGTCATCGGGCAATGTCGCGTTGTGCGCGCGTTGCAGTATTGCGTCCCATTGGCGCAGAAAGATGTCGGTCGGTTTGACCTTGAGGCCGTGATGTGCCGCGCCGGCGATTCCGAGCGTGGCAGGGGTCGATCCGATATCGATGGACGCAACGTCGTAGGCCAGCGTTTCACCGTTGTCGCAAAACGCCAGCCTGGTATCGGCCTGCACCCCGTTGATGGCCGCCCGCACATATCGGCAACCGGCGGTCTGTGCCAGGGCGGGTAAATCAATGTGGCATTGCCGAAAGCTGTAATGCCCGGCAATCAGGCCCGGCAACATGCCGGAGTAGGGGGTGTGCGCGGTCGGGTTGACCAGCGTCAGTTCGACGTCCGCCAGCCGATCGCGTGCAAATCGTCGAATGACCTCTACGTGGCTATGACCGCCACCGATGAGCAGGAGCTTTTTCATTGTGTTGAGGCTGGCTGGGCAGTGAACACGATGTCCCCGTACCATGCCAGACTCTGTGCGCCGGTATTGTCAGAATCGGTTGCCAGTGCGACGCCGGTAATGCGCGGCACCGGTTCGCCGAATGCCGATCGGTAATCATCCACGATATTGCGCTCGACTGTAACCCAGGTGCCGGCCTGCGCGCGGCCGCTGCTCGCAACAATGGTGCGCACGCGCGCGGTATAAGGGTTCCACGCACTGGTGCCGATTGGTTCGTGCGGCGCCCACACGTAGCACAGTGCGGCCAGCGGCAGACGGTCCCCGTAAATTGCCCGCGTGATGCGCACGATGATACGTTCGATCAGCGGCAGCAGGTTGAGGTCATAGTCGAAGAACACGTAGAGACGGACCGGAAAATCGTCTCCCTTCTTGTGATGCAGATCGGACTTTTGGTTGACATCGGCAATGCGCCAGCGCCATTGCAGCCACGGCGTGGCCAGCGGATCGACGTCCTTCGCGTGTCCCAGGCCAGAGATCGAAGCATCGGCCTGGGCACGCAGAACAGTGGTTTCATGGTCGGAGACCAGTGCGTACTGCGTGTGTTTTGGTACGTTTCGAAGAGTGATCGGCTCCCACTGCACGGGCAGTTTGTCGCCGGCTTGCAGGCGCGAGAACTCGGCAACCGCAACCTGTTGCGGACCGTTGGCGTTGACGCTGCCGGTGGCCAGCGCTATTGCCAGTGCCAACGCAGGCAGGCTTCTCATGAGGGCGCAACAGAAAACTGCGGCAGCTCGCGCAGCAACCGGTCATAGTCTTCCGGGCGATCGAGGTCCCAGCGTGTCGCCAGTTCGGTCCATGTGTACCCGAGTCGACGCAGCTGCTTTCGTGTTTGCGCCATCACCCGTGAACTTCCCCAGTCGATGCCATCGAACAGGTCGGGCGAGCAGGTTCTGGCGGCGATTAACACATAGCCGCCATCTTCGGCTGGCACGAAGGCGACATCCGCACCGGCTTGCAGCGCCTGCGCGGCATCGCGCAGGTCCTGTGCGCACAGTGACGGGCAGTCGCTGCCGATCAGTATGGGGTATTCGCCGCTACGCAAGGCATCGGCAAGTGCCCGCTGCATGCGCATGCCAATATCGCCGTCACCCTGCTCGCGCAGCGTAATGCCGCGAGTATGCAGTGCCACGAACGAGGGGTGTATTGGCGCCGGGCTGCACCACAATTCAACTGGACCGACTTGTGCCGCTTTCGCGGTCGCCACAGTCCGTTCGGTAAGCCGTTGTTGCACCCTGGCAGCGAGGTCGGCGCCAAGTCGCGGAATCAGCCGTGTTTTAACTTCACCACTGACCGGTGCGCGGGCAAATACCTGGACTTTATATGTCACGGCCATAGTAGCTTTGCGCCAGACGCGCCGGATCGGCACCGAGGAAATACAGCAATCGCAGTTTCCACATCAGCAGGATCGTACGCAAAATGCCTTGCTGCTCCCAGCGCCGTGACGAAGTCACCAGGCGTTGACGCAAGCATGCCGGGCGGCTGTACGCGATCAGCAAGCGACTCATTGCGACGTCCTCCATCAAGGCGATGTCGGGGTAGCCGCCGACCTTGTCGAACACGGTGCGTGTCATGAACATCGCCTGGTCGCCGGTGGCAATGCCGCTCAGTCGCGAGCGCCAGTTCATCATGCGTTCGACGATGCGCAGCGCGGGGGCGTTGCCGGAAAGCCGCACATCGAACCGCCCCCACTTGCTGGCGCCGGATGCGAGCGCGTCGCGAATGTGCTTATCAGCATGGGGCGGCAGCGATGAGTCGGCGTGCACAAAACACAATATCGTGCCTGTGGCCACGTTCGCGCCCGCATTCATCTGGATTGCCCGCCCCCTGGCCGATGTCACCACACGATCGCAAAATGTCGAGGCCAGCGCTGCGGTCGCGTCATCGCTGCCGCCATCGGCCACAATAATTTCTGCCGGCTGATTGCATGCTTCGCGCACCGACTGCAGAAACGAAACGATGCTGCCGGCTTCATTCAATGCCGGCACAATAATGCTGAGGCGCCCCAGTCGCAGATTATGGTCCGGCGCGGTAGTCCGTTGTGCGGTCACTTTTCTTATGTGGTCACTTCAGGTCGTTCAGTGCCCAGTCATAGTCGAGATAGCGCACGCGCAACGACTTGCCGCGAACCGCTGCCTGCGTCTTCGCATCGTCACTCAGCAATTGCGCATAGGGTACGAGCCAGTCTTGTACCGACCCCGATTGCTTCTCGAAATCTTTCTTGTACCAATCGAAGATCTTCGACAGCCACAGGCCTTTTGCATCAGCACGATTGCGGCTGTGGTCGGAAAGAAACCGGCGCACCGAATCGTCGAGCTGCTCATCGAGCCGGTCCGCCACATAGGCGTCGCTGCGCAGTGCCGGACAACCGATCGAAGCGCAGTTCACTGCCATGTGAATTCGGGGATCATCAAAACTTCCGGGCTTGCGAATCATGTCGTGCTCGATGTCATCGAGGCTGCGCTTTTCCCCCAGCAACGGAAACAGTTTCTTTTTCCACGGATTGCTGAACAACGAGCCAAGGTCCTTGATCGATTCGATGTCCGGGTATTCGGTCAGGATGAATTCAATCGTGTAGGCGTTATAGGCGTTGATAAGAAACGCCAGCTTCTGCGCCTTGCTGAATGTCTGGTATTGCTGCTGGCTCACTGCTGCGACTTCGGCCAGGTAGGCATTCAGCATGGACGGATCGCGCTTGATGCCGGCATAGTCGACCTGGCTCGCATGCCCGTTGTCGATCCAGACGACGTGCTCGCCCAGAAGCGTGTCGAGTTTACTGTGGCTTTGATCAAAGGCAGCATTGGCGCCGGTGGAGACCAATGCGGCAGCAACCATCAGGGTCCGAAACAGACGCAACAACCCGGGGCAACGATGCTCTGAGCCAGCGCCGCTGCGCTGCCGCGTAATGTTTACGCGCAATCTCCGGATCGCACTGATCAGCCGCGCATCCATGCGTGGTAGCGTTTCAGCCACTGCAATACCCGCTGCGGTGCGTGTTCGCGTTTCCAGACACCTGCTGCATATTTGTTCGCCTCTGCCAGAGTTGGATAGATGTGAATGGTTCCGAGGATCTTGTTCAGCCCCAGGCCATGGCGCATCGCGATGATGTATTCGGCAATCAGATCGCCGGCATGTTCCCCGACGATGGTGACGCCGAGAATCCTGTCTTTGCCGGGGACGGTGAGCACCTTGACCATGCCGTGTGCCTCGGAGTCGGCGATCGCCCGGTCCAGATCATCAATGCCATAAACGGTGACTTCGTGCGCGATATTACGATCACGCGCTTCCGTTTCGTTGAGTCCGACACGTGCGACTTCCGGTTCGGTGAACGTGGCCCAGGGAATCACCGAGTAATCGGCGCGGAAACGCTTGAACCGGCCGAACAGGGCGTTGACTGCGGCATACCAGGCTTGATGCGACGCGGTGTGTGTGAACTGATAGGGCCCGGCGACGTCACCGCAGGCGAATATGTTGGGGTAGATGGTCTGCAGGAATTCGTTGGTCTGCACTGTGTGTGATCGTGTCGTGCCGATACCCAGCTCTTCCAGCCCGTAACCTTCGGTATTGGCGATTCTGCCCACGGCCACCAGTATGACGTCAAACGCAATTCGCACTTCTCCGTCGGGCCCCTCGCAAACCAGGATTTTCTCCCCGCCTTCCACGACCACTCGTTCCGCTTTGTGGTTGACCAGCACATCGACGCCGTCATTGCGAAGACTGCGCGCCACGGTTTCGGATACTTCGGGGTCTTCGCGGATCAGTATTCTCGGCAGCATCTCGACCTGGGATACTTTCGAACCCAGGCGCGCAAAGCACTGGGTGAGCTCGCTGCCGATTGGGCCGCCACCGAGTACGACCATGCGCGGCGGCAGTTCGCGCAGATTCCAGATCGTGTCCGAAGTGACATAGCCGGCTTCTTCCAGCCCCGGTATCGGCGGTACGAACGGGCGCGCGCCGGCGGCGATGACAATCGAGCGGGTAGAAAGCCGCTGTGTTCCCTGCGGCGTCGTCACCTCGACTTCCCATGGCGAGACGATTTTTGCATCGCCCTGAATGCAATCGACGCCGAGTTCGGTATAGCGCTCCACAGAATCATGCGGTTCGATCTCGGAGATCACTCTTTGCACGCGCGCCATGACGTCGGCGAAATCGAAGGACGCATTCGCTTCGTGGACACCGAATTGCGAAGAACGTTTGACGTGGGACAGAAACTTCGCCGAGCGAATCAGCGCCTTGGACGGAACACAACCGGTGTTCAGGCAGTCGCCACCCATTTTGTGGCGTTCGACCAGCGTGACCCGGGCCTTGACTGCTGCGCTGATGTAAGCCGTGACCAGTCCCGCGGAGCCGGCCCCGATGACGATGACGTTGCGATCGAATCGCGCCGGTTTTTGCCAGCGGGCATAAACGCGCCTGGCCTTGATGCCGTCCACGACCTTGCGTGTGATCAGCGGGAACAGGCCGAGCAATGTGAAGGAAGCGATCAGGCCGGGAGACAGTATGCCGTCGAGTGATTCGATGCGGGCGAGCTGCGTGCCGGCGTTGACGTAGACGATAGTGCCGGCGAGCATGCCAAGCTGGCTGACCCAGTAAAAAGTGCGCGTGGCAAGTGGTGACAGGCCCATCACCAGGTTGATGACAAAAAACGGGAACACCGGCACCAGGCGCAACGTAAACAGGTAGAAAGCGCCATCCTTTTCAATGCCGGCGTTGACTGCCTTCAGTTTGTCACCGAAACGCGACTGCACCATATCGCGCAACAGGTAGCGCGATACCAGAAACGCGAGTGTTGCGCCGATGGTCGATGCGAAGGAGACGATTACGGTTCCCCACAGCAAACCGAAAATCGCACCCCCGGCGAGTGTCATCACCGCCGCACCGGGCAGCGAGAGTGCGGTCACCAGTACGTAAATGCCGAAATAGATGCCGGCCGTGAGCAGTGGATGGTTCTCGAAATAGGCATTGATGGCATCTTGCTGTGTCTTGAGATACTGCAGATCGAAATAGCGAAACAGACCGATGTCTTCATTGCGCCCGGCCAGTATCAGAACCAGCACCAGCGCGATCAGAACGATGATGACGATGGATTTCTTTCTGCTGCCCTGTACGCTCTTGCCGCCGGCAGTGTCGGCTGCTTTCCTGGTCACGTGTTGGTTCGCCTCTTTATCGGGATTTTGCGCTATCCGGTCCGCTGTCTGGCGCAATGCCCGGGCATGATCCCCAGCGCCATATCCCGGGAATGGGCTGGTCCATGGACGATGCGCGAATAATAGGATTCGTGTGCCGCTGATCCGGCGGGCCAGTTTGACAGAAACTCGTCGACGAAAGCCGACTGGTCGTAGTGCAGTTTGACGGCATCGACGAACACACTGTTGATGCGCGTGCCGTACAAACGGGTCGACGGCGGGCACGGTCGCACCGAAATGCGGGTTGCCACGCCGAACGGCATGGCGCTGAAGTTGGGCATGCCGGCTGCCCCGTTGTTGATGATCGCGCGAGCTTTGCCGTTGTGATGCAGCTGGCGCAATGCCGGCAGGCAGGTATGGCTGCTGGCGAATATGTCGACATTCGAGCTGCCGAATGCGTCCTGAATCGTAACGTTGCCAGGTTCATGCAACTGCTCATGTGCGAATTCCCAACCGGCAAGTGACCACGCGTCGCCGTGCACGATGCTTACGCGTGCGTCACCGACTTGCGCCAGCAGGTGCATTGGCAGTGCGCTGATCCGGTCGACCAGATCGGGAAACCGGCGGCCGGTCCGGCGCAGCTGCATCATGATGCGATTGGATCGCTCGACGGTGGCGTCGTCGACCGAACCGGGATAGGCGCAGCCGCAGCCTGCTCCGGTACCGGCGGCGGCCAGCTCGGTCTCGACATTGCCACGCAGAGCATGATGTTGCAGCACGGCGGTATTGATTGTCTCAAAGCCGGAGGCATCGATGTTGAACCAGTTGAAATCGCCATTGAACACCAGTGTCGCATCCGCTTCGAGTTGGCGGTGCAGGGCATCGAGTGCTGCACGATTGCCATACAGCCCGCCCGCGATGAGCAGGGTATCGCCATGCAATTCGGGTGCACGGTCGAATACCTCGGGTGCATAACGGTAGTGCAGTGGGCAGACACGCCCCGGGCTGTTGTTCAAGAGACCGGCCTTCCGTCAGTTGGCGCCGAGCGCGCCGCCGCAACTCGAACCCTGGCCGGCGGTGCAGCCGAAGCAGTGATCGCGTACGACGATCGGATTGCCATCGAGGTCGTGGTGTATGAGATCCGCCAGGTGCGTCTTGCGTTGCCCGCGGTAACGCAGACCCAGGCCGAGCATCTGGTTGAAATCGCAGTCGTAGACGTACCCCTGCCAGTCCACCGACATCAGCCTGCGGCACATTACGGAATCGAGGTTCTCTTTCCGGTAGGCCTCTCGTAACGTGCGCATGTAATCGTTGAACTGTCCTTTCGAGATCAAGGTGCTGCCAAAGCGCTGTATTGGCATGTTGGTCAGGGTGAACAATTCGTTGAACACGATGCCGTATTCGCGCCGCAGGTGCTGCTTGTATTGGGCTTGCAATTCACCTTGCGGCGGAGGCAGGGACGGACCTTGCGGGTTGTACACCAGATTGAGCGAGAGCCCGGAGTCAGGCCTGCCATAGCCGAGGTCATTAAGTGTGCGCAGGGCGCGGATGCTTTTCGCAAACACGCCATTTCCGCGCTGACCATCGACGTTCTGTTCAAGATAGCACGGCAATGAAGCAACGATCTCCACACCATTGTCGGCAAGAAAGTGAGCCAGATCTTCCTGTCCGGGTTCTTCAAGCACGGTCAGGTTGCAACGGTCCATGACCGTTACGTCAAGCGCGCGGGCGCGCTTGACGAGGTCGCGGAAATGCGGGTTCAGTTCCGGTGCCCCGCCGGTCAGGTCCAGCCGCGAGGCACCATTGGTAGCGAGGAAGCGTAATACCGTCTCGATAGTTTGCCGGTCCATTATTTCGGTACGCGTGGGTCCGGCGTTGACATGACAATGCAAACAGGTCTGATTGCACTTGTAGCCGAGATTGACTTGCAGCGTCTCCAGTCTGCGACGCTCGATGCCGGGAAAATCCAGTTGATTCAGTCTTTGTAGCGTTGCGTGCATAAAGTTCGTTACCTTGTTCCAGGTCAATAGATCCGGCCGCGGGAAGCGTTAGCTTGCTGAGTTCAGGTACGTGCCGGCCCGTGGTCTGGATGCGTATTATCTCCGAAGTAGCATGGGTCGATGCGCTGATACCGCCTGGCCGGGCTTCGAAGACGAGGTTCTGCGCTCTGCCATTGATTTGACCGGAACCGCAT
>JASFUE010000137.1:0-8523 GCA_050050435.1 Burkholderiales bacterium
AATCTTAACAGTCAGCTATGCCCGGCAGCCGTAGAAAACCTCGAATAACACATGGGCAAGTTTTGTCGGGCTCGGGCCTCTGCAACTGGCTGATGTTTTTATTTATCTGCGCGATATTCGGGGGTAGTAGAAGCTTAAACGCCCGTTTTTGCCCCCGAAAAACCGGTTTAACGATATTCTTGAAGCCTGCAATTGTCTGGTATTCCTATCAGGCTTCTGAATCATCAACCTGAGTTCCGACAACGGTGTCCAATCCGCATTGCCGGCCCCGCAAGCCAACCAATACCGCGTATTTGCCCGAGGCCTTTCAGTCCACGTCACGCGCTTTGCCTGGCGTGGCAAAACGCGAACGTTGTACGTTATTCAATGTGGAGCGGATAAATTGACTTACTACATAATTAAGATTGTTCTAACAACGGTTTTGATCGTGGCAATCTCCGAGATTGCCAAACGGAGCACTTTCATCGGAGCCATCCTGGCATCTGTTCCATTAGTTTCCGTACTTGCAATGATCTGGCTTTATATAGACACCAAAGACGTGGCGAGAATTAGCAGTCTGTCAATTAGTGTCTTTTGGCTAGTAATTCCTTCCCTCGCTTTTTTTCTGGTTCTGCCCCTTGCCTTGAAGCAGGGCTTGAATTTTTACCTCAGCATTGGTGTTTCGACCGGGCTTACAGTGGGATGTTATTGGATACTGGTTTCAGCCTTAAATCATTTCGGGGTCGAGCTATAAATGCCGCATAACAATCGCATGCAGTCGAGCGCGACCATGCACGTAGGCTGTCGGCCACGCGCCGGTTACTGGGCGCGCTAGATCGCACCAGGCACTCGAAGGATCGCAATGACACAGTCAATCGAGGATCTGGCGCTCGTTACGGCGAATACGCTCGAGCATTACAACGCGCGCGCCGCCGAATACTGGCACGGCACGCGCAACCACGATGTGAAGCAAAACATCGAAGCGCTCCTGCGGCACATTCGCGGTACACCACCGTTTTGCATACTCGATTTCGGTTGCGGCCCCGGGCGTGACTTGATCACGTTTCGCGCTCTCGGTCATGAGCCGATAGGCCTTGAGGGTTCCGCTCCATTCGCCGCCATGGCGCGAGAGCACAGCGGCTGCGAGGTCTGGGAGCAGAATTTTCTCGCGCTTAAGCTTCCCGCCTGCCGCTTCGACGGCATTTTCGCCAACGCCTCGCTGTTCCATGTGCCACGCCAGGAGCTGCCGCGCGTATTGGGCGAACTGCGCGCGGCGCTCAAGCCCGACGGCGTACTCTTCACATCGAATCCCCGGGGGAATAACGAGGAAGGCTGGAATTATGGGCGATATGGGGTGTACCACGACCTCGGATCGTGGCGCGCGTTTCTGAAAACTGCAGCATTCGCCGAACTGGAGTACTACTATCGTCCGCCCGGGCTACCCATCGAGCAACAGCCCTGGCTCGCGAGCGTATTGCGAAAGTGCGGTGAAGCCGGGGAGATCCGGCAACCGGGTCCGGGTCGGACCTCCGCAACGGATTGATCCATCAAATTCTCGGTACTATTTTCAAGTAAAGTATTGTCTTGGACGCTCGTTTTTGTCCTCAAAAAATCTGGTTTGACGACATTCTCAAACATCGCGATCGCCTGGAATCCCGATTAAGCTGCCGAATCATCATGCCGAATTCCGACAGTGACGCCCATTCCGCATGGCTGACCTCGCGAGGTGACAAACACCGCATTTGTTGCCCGACGCTTTTTACTCTGTGCTACGCGGGGCGTGGCAAAATGCAAGCGTCAGGCTGCGGAACCAGCTATAAATCATTTATGGGCTCTGCACCTTTTGATTCGCTCTGAGGCTGACTATTTCGCGTTAGCTTCAGAAAACCTCTGGATCCACTACCTCGACTAGATAAGGAACAAAGTTGATGACAACACGCATCTTCTCCTCAATCGTGGCGAGTCTTCTGAGCATGTCCGCATTCGCCCAGGATTTTGCCGTTCAGAAAGAAGACATCGATATCGGCAAAAAAGAATATTCGCCCTACCTTTATCAGAGCTATCCGAACCGCGTTTTCTTTGGCGACACACATCTGCACACCAGCTATTCGACCGATGCCGGCATGGTGGGCAACACCCTCGGACCGGAGGACGCGTTGCGCTTCGCCCGTGGTGAGAAGGTCATTTCCTCGACCGGGGTGCCGGCGCGACTGATCAGGCCGCTCGATTTTCTGGTCGTTTCCGACCATGCCGAGAACCTGGGCCTTTCACCGATGATCGAGTCGTCCGATCCTGAGCTCTTAAGAGATCCGATGGGCAAGAAATACTACGACCTGGTGAAGGCGGGAAAGGGCTGGGAGGCATACCAGATCTGGAAGAAAAGCGGTGCCGCGGTTAAGGATTCCATGCCCAATCCCAAACTCCAGGCGCATGCATGGAACCAGATTATCGACGCCGTGGACAAGTACAACGAGCCGGGTGTGTTCACCGCTTTTCATGGATTTGAATGGACCTTGACGCCGGATTTACGCAACCTGCACCGCAATGTCATTTTCCGGGATGGTGCGGAGCAGGCCAGGCAAGTGGTGCCTCTGAGTTTTTTCGACACTCAGGATCCCGAGAAACTCTGGGACTATATGGAAGCCTATGAGAAGAAGACCGGCGGCCGGGCGCTTGCGATACCGCACAATGGCAATCTGTCCCAGGGTCTGATGTTCTCGGTGGAGACGATATCGGGTAAGCCGATCGACGCCGCCTACGCCAAGCGACGGATGCAGTGGGAGCCTCTCTATGAAGTTACCCAGATCAAGGGAGACGGCGAAACGCACCCGGCACTTTCGCCAACCGATGAGTTTGCTGACTACTACACCTGGGATAAGGGCGACTTTGGCCTCAATCCCAAGAAACCGGAAATGCTGCCGCACGAATACGCCCGCAGTGCCCTCGGGATCGGCCTTGAGCAACAGAAAAAGCTCGGAGTCAATCCGTTCAAGTTCGGCATGATTGGTTCGACGGACAGCCACACTTCTCTGTCCACGACGCGCGAAGAAAACTTCTTCGGCAAGTTTTCGGGCGCTGAACCGGGGACAAAACATCGATTCGATGACCTCGTCTCGCAGGACCTGCGCCCCAATGGTGACGGCAGCCTGAACGTTTATCACTGGGAATCATCTGCCTCCGGACTCGCGGCAGTATGGGCGCGCAAGAACACCCGTGAAGAGATCTTCGACGCCATGGAGCGCAAGGAAGTTTATGCCACAACCGGAACCCGGATGCTTGTGCGGGTCTTCGCCGGGTGGGATTTCAAACCGGACGAGGTGCAACGTCCCGACTTCGCGGAGCAGGGATACCAGCGAGGAGTTCCCATGGGCGGCGACCTTGAAGCAGCGCCGGCAAAAGCAAAACCAAAATTCATGGTGCGTGCCTTGCGTGATCCCGATGGCGCCAATCTGGATCGTATCCAGGTGATCAAGGGATGGATCGACGGGAAAGGCAAATCCCGGGAAAAGATCTACGACATCGCGGTATCCGACAATCGAAAAATCGGATCCGATGGTCGTTGCAGAACACCCGTCGGCGATACGGTCGATGTCAAGAACGCGACATACACCAACAGTATCGGTGACGCTTTGTTGATGGGGTACTGGGAAGACCGTGACTTCGATCCGGCCCAAGCCGCTTTTTACTATGTTCGTGTGCTGGAAATTCCGACACCAAGCTGGATCGCTTATGACGAGAAAAAATTTGGAACGAAGGCACCGAAAGAAGCCGTCCGCAAGCAGCAGGAGCGCGCCTACACTTCACCCATCTGGTACTCACCCTGAAAACCAGAGAAGTTAACAACTGGTTCCGGCATAGAGCGCACACGCGCCGCCGCTGAACCGAGACCTTCAACGCCGGAACCTGCCATGACGAATACGCGACCTCAGGCAACCAGTACGCGACTGCAGGAAAACGACCGCGTCATCATCACCGAGTGGCGGTTTGAACCGGGAGCCGAAACCGGGTGGCATCGTCACGGTTACGACTATGTGGTGGTTTGCCTGACGGCCGGTACGCTGCTGGCTGAAACGGCAACGGGGCCAGTGGAAAACAAGCTCGCATTCGGTCAAACGTATACGCGTCCTGCTGGCGTCGAGCACAACATCGTCAATCCGAATGACAGTGAATTTGTGTTCATCGAGATCGAGCTCAAATGAACGCACAGCCTGACAGCCAGATGTTGTTCAGTGCCTTTCGCCTCACGCTGCTTGCTGCGCGCGGCTTGGTGAGTCACTAAATATTATGTCGACAGAAGTTTCCGACCGTCTGGCGAGCTGCGGGAGAGTTGATGAGCTTCTCGATCATCATGCTAGCGAACGAGCTGAAAAGATCGCCATGCAAGTGGGCGAGGTCACGGTTACTTACGGGGCGCTGCTTCAACGAGTTGAACGGCTGGCTGCGCAACTCATTGAAGAGGGGTTGAAGCGGGGTGACAGGATCGCCTTGCTTTGCAAGAACGATTTCGCTTTCTGTGAACTGATGATGGCAGCGTCGCGCATCGGTGTCGTTCTGGTGCCGCTGAATTTCCGGCTCGCCCTTCCGGAGATTGAGTTCATCGTTGAGGATTCGGGTGCACGCATTTTGTTTGCGGGTACCCAGTTCGTCGACAACGCCCGAGTAGTACAGGCAAATTGTGAGACATGCACCGCAGTTGTGGAAGTGACCGCCGATGGTCTCTATGGAGGGTGGGCAAAATCGCCGGGAGCCCATTCGGCCGACCCTGGTGATGGCGACGCTATCCTTTTCCAGATGTATACCTCGGGCACGACTGGCAAACCGAAAGGTGCCTTGATCTCCCAGAAAAACGTCCTGGCGCTGATGGACAACGGTTGCCGGGAACTCGGACCGTTTCACGAAGCGTCCCGAAGCCTTGTCTGCATGCCGCTGTTTCACGTCGCGGGCAGCGCATGGCTTTTCTTTGGAATAGCGGCAGGTAGCAGTAATGATCTGGTTGTGGATATTGATCCTGACGTAATTCTCGACCAGATCGAACAAAACGGGATTTCCTGCACGTTGATGGTGCCCACCGTCATTCAGATGGTAACCACTGCTGCGGAGGCGCGCGGAATGACAATTCCGGGGCTGAAAACAATCTGCTTTGGCGCATCACCCATGCCTGCAGAATTGCTCAAACGGGCAAAACGGGTCTTTCCGGATACGGACTTTATTCATGTTTATGGGATGACTGAAACAACCTGCATGTTCGCGGCCCTCGACCCGGCGGAACTGAGAGCCAACCGGCGACTGGAGTCGTGTGGCAAACCCTTTGCCGACGCCGAAATGAAGATTGTCGATCCTGATGGGGCCGAGGTCCCCATGGGCATCGTGGGCGAGATCATCTGCCGAACACCGCAGCTGATGGCTGGGTACTGGAATCGAACTGATGCAACGGCCAAGGCGATCCGCGATGGTTGGTACCATACGGGGGACGCTGGCTATGTGGACGAGGAAGGATTTCTTTACATCCGCGACCGAATCAAGGATCTCGTGATTACCGGCGGCGAAAATGTTTATCCGGCTGAAGTGGAAAACGCTGTTCTGGCGCATCCGGGCGTGGCCGACGTTGCGGTAATTGGTGTGCCTGACGCACGGTGGGGAGAGATCGTTCTTGCCGTGATCGTCCTAAAAGAGGGACAGACAGTCGAAGACGAAGAGGTCAAATCAACTGTCAGAGCAAGGCTTGCCGGTTTCAAGGTTCCCAAGCGCATCGAACGCGTTCAGGCTTTGCCGCGCAATGGTGCAGGGAAGGTGACGAAAGAAGTGTTGCGCGCCCGATTTGCATCCAACTGACCGCCGCAAGGCAGTCGGCGCGGCGAAACGCGAGTGCCTTGCGGACAGTCGAAGGTCTTACATACCGGATAAACGAGGAGATGCAGTGAGCGCAGTCAAACTTGTTGGAATACTCTTGATTGTCGGCGGTGTTCTGGGTGTAGTGTTTACCAGTTTCACCTACACCAGCGAAACGCACGAGGCGAAGCTCGGCCCGGTCGAGCTTTCGATCGAGGAAAAGGAGACAGTCAGCATTCCAACCTGGGCGAGCGTCGGAGCGATCGTCGCTGGCGGGCTACTCCTCGCATTCGGTGGGGGCAAGAAGGGTTAGGTCAATCCACCTCAATAATGGCTGTGACGCCTTTAAACATGCATCTTTCTTCAAACATGAGGGGTTTCCGGAATTGAACACCGTTACGCGTGCGCTGATCGCGTTGCTGTCAATAAATTTTCTGCTCGGAGCCGCGCAAGCCGAGGAGAATGCGACGTGTCCATACTGCGCCACCTGGAAGCCCTTGTCCGGTCATCGCTTCCTGTCCGCAGAAGTCCTGATTGTGAGCAAGGACCAGGTGGCTCTTCCCGGGTGCAATGCGGTAAAGGCGACGCTTCTTCGGGATCAAGCGCATCCGGGCATCATTACGGCGGAAGGTTTGCCTCCAGCCTTGTTGGTGTACTTTCGTCTTGACGAGTCGCCCCTTTGCTCACCTTCAATTTCCGGAGTCGAGTCCGGCGCCCTGCTTGAACTTCAATACGTTCCGACACGCAGCGCAGGGGGAGGAGAGGTTGAACTGCGCGTGCTTCACGCGCATGAGATTCCAGGCATGGATCGCACCAGCTCCAGTGCGCAGTGGTTTGCTGTTCGCTCCCACGAAAATTAGCAAGATCAAATCCTACCCTCTTTGACATTCGATGCGCATTCGCGTATTCGCACGTACGGTGCGTGTATGACGTGTGCCTAAACCAGCTGCAATTCACTGCGAAATAGGCAAGAAAACTCCGGATTGACCTTGGCACACGCGCATGTGCGTGTTAAACAAAGGCTGTCAGACTACACAAGCGAATTCAAATCAAGCGACCAAGGGCACTGACCCCTGCGGGTGAGGGAGGAGTAAATGTTCAAGAAGATTATGGTGCCGGTGGATCTGGCACATCTTCCGGCGCTGCAGAAAGCGCTGGATGTGGCTGCCGACATGGCGCGCCACTATGACGCCGCACTATGTTACGTCGGCGTCACCACTTCGCAGCCGAGCGCGGTGGCACACAATCCGGAAGAGTACGGCAGCAAACTCGAAGCGTTCGCGCGTGAACATGCACCTGATAACGGTCGGAAGCCGAGTGTGGCGGTATACAACAGTCACGATCCGGCGATTGATCTGGATGAGATTCTGGTGCGCGCGGTGGGCGAAGTGCAGGCTGATCTGGTGATCATGGCTACACATCTTCCACACCACATTGACGCCATCATGCCTGCCAATGGCAGCAAGCTTGCGGCTCACACCAACGTATCGGTTTTCCTGGTGCGTCCATGAGCGCAATGCGCATGTCAAACGGAGAATTCATGTGAACGACGACAAGACAGAGCAACAGCCCGCCAACGAAGAAGTTGCACCCGGTGTCCCATTGCCTGAGGGCGCGGCCAATGTAATTGAAACCGAATACGAGATCGGCCAGGATAACTACAGTGGCCAGAAGTTCGGCATCCGCGTGGACATTCACAGCGCGGTGTTCAGTTTTTCGGCGATGATCATTGTGGCATTCGTGGTGCTCACGCTGGCTTTGCCGGAGCACGCTGGCGAGATCTTCGGCTCCATGCGCACGTGGCTCACCAGTAACCTGGACTGGTTCTTCCTGCTGGCCGGCAACGTATTCGTGTTGTTGTGCGTGGCGTTGATCGTGTCGCCACTGGGTGGTGTGCGTATTGGTGGTGCCAAAGCCGACCCCGATTTCTCCTACTTTTCCTGGTTCGCCATGTTGTTCGCGGCCGGCATGGGAGTGGGACTGGTGTTTTTCGGCGTGTCAGAACCGCTGTCCCACTACGGCACGGCAATGGGCGGTACCAGCGTTGGTGAGGGCGGCGTGCGCACGGACTGGGCGCCCCTGGGTGCGGCGGCCGGTGATCCCGTCGCTGCAGTGCGACTCGGCATGGCCGCTACTATTTTTCACTGGGGTTTTCATCCGTGGGCCATCTACGCGGTGGTCGGGCTGTCGCTGGCCATCTTCTCGTTCAACAAGGGCCTGCCATTGACCATGCGCTCCATTTTCTATCCGTTGCTCGGTGAGCGCGTATGGGGGTGGCCCGGGCATGTTGTGGATATCCTTGCGGTGTTCGCCACGCTATTTGGGTTGGCTACGTCGCTGGGCATCGGCGCGCAGCAAGCTTCCGCCGGCTTGACGCATCTGTTCAACTTTCCGGGCGGCAATACCACGCTGGTGCTCCTGATCGCGGGTATCACGGCCATAGCACTGACCTCGATCCTGCTCGGTGTCGACAAGGGCGTGAAGCGCCTGTCCGAAATCAATCTTGTCGTTGCCTTTCTGCTGCTGCTGTTTGTGGTCTTCGTGGGGCCGACCCTGATGATTGTCACGGGCTTCGCTAAAAACATCGGCGCCTACCTTGTGGACCTGCCTTTCCTGTCCAATCCATTTGGGCGCGCTGACGCTAATTTCAGCCAGGGCTGGACCGCCTTCTACTGGGCCTGGTGGATCAGTTGGTCACCGTTTGTCGGCATGTTC